>JBJMGJ010000395.1:0-13347 GCA_045807965.1 Bryobacteraceae bacterium
AAGCGTCGTGATGGGCGCAAAGTTCGCAAAGACCAGGTGATGCCCCAGGAAAACTTCGACATCTCATCCCGCAACTACCAAAAACTGATTGCCAAGATTGCGGGAACTCCGGAAGAGCGCATTCTGAGTTACCTGATGCTGCGCTCTCTCAAGCAGGCACGCTATAGCAACATCAACGAGAGGCATTTCGCGTTGGCGGCTTCCACCTATACGCATTTCACGTCGCCCATCCGGCGCTACCCCGACCTGATTGTGCATCGCGTGCTGAGCCACTATCTGGATTCGGGAGAGCCGCTGCTCGAGCCTGGGACGCTTCACGAACTCGGAGACGATACTTCATTTACCGAGCGCCGAGCGGGCGAAGCGGAACGGGAGCTGATCGAGTGGAAGAAAGTTAAATTCATGCAGGATCGGGTGGGCGAAGAATTCGATGCTCTGATCATCAGTACCACCCGGTTCGGTTTCTTCGTCGAACTGAGCGAGTTGTTTATCGAAGGGCTGGTGCCGATCGAGAGCCTGCCGGGAGACCGATACCTGTATCAGGAGAACGGTCGCAAAATCATCGGGGAACGCAACCGCAAGTCGTTTGGGATCGGAGACAAGGTGCGAGTGCGCCTCGACCGCGCCGATGCCGTGGATCGCAAGCTTACGTTCGGACTGGCGGTGGAGTACTCCGGCAAAAAGAAAAAAGGAAAAAAGCCGGAGCAGTCGTAGAGGCTACTCCAGAACGCGTACGAACTCAGCAACGATCTGATATTTGTCTTCTTCGGGATCGAGGTCCCAGGAGGGAAATCCCGGATTGAGACTCTCGAGGCGGATACGCGTCTGGACGAATCCGTCTTCCGTGACCCTCTTCTCGCTTTTATACCGTTTGACGGTGTACTGGTTGTCGTCCGCCAGTTCCGAATTCCGTACCAGGACGAGCCGGTTGTTGCGGGACCCGACCACGTTCCTGCGAAAGACGCACAGGCTGCCGTTCGGAATCTTCGGTTCCATGGACTGGCCGCGGATTTCGGCCACAAACATGTCGTCGTCCAGCCGCAGATCGGCGGGTACTTCAAGCCACTCCTCAGCTTGCACGTCTTCCGGGTTCGTCAGGAATGGCCCGGCAGCCACGGCGAGCGTATAGCGGGGCAGGTGAGTGCGGAATTGCAATACGTGGGAAGGGACGTGCTCGCGGTACAGCTCGCTGAGCTTCTTTTCGAAGTCCCGAACCGTCACCGCTTCACGATCGGTCACCCGCAGACTGTTGGAGAGATCGTTCTCGAGGTAGTCGAGAACCGCCGACCCACCACGGTCACGGCTGAGGGCCTGGAGGTCTTCCTCGAGTTCGACTAAAACTTCCGCGTCTTCCTCGCTGGCCACCCGCTCCCAGTCGCGGCGCAAACGCAAATACAGCAGGTCGGTCGCGGGATCAAGCAGGAGGACACCGACGGTTTGAACTCCGCGCTGAGGCAGGTCAGAGAGCAGCAGCAGGTACTGTCCCGCTTTGGGAGCGTAGGCGGCAAAGCTCAAGACCCGAGCGGACATCTTCAAACCAGCTTATCGCGCCGGCAGGTTCCACGGGCGAGCGCGGGCGGCGCAAAGGGGGGTACTAAGGGGTAGCCGCGTAATAGCCCTTGCGCGCTCTCACGCGCACGTTGCCAAGATCCACAACGACTTTTACGTTGCGATAGGCTTTCGCGGAGTCGGTATCGGAGATGTAGCGGATGATGTACTGCATGGTGACTTCGCCGGCAATATCCGCGATCGCATGATACATTCGGCCGTCCACGGCCGATTTATAGGCTCCGGTTCCGACCGTCAGGGCATAGTTGCCGTCGTCCGACGGATGAGAGAGATAGCCGTCCGTGTCCTTATACACGTCGCCCAGCGGATACACCACCCGGCCGCCTGTTTCCTGCGCCAGTCGAACCAGCGTATCGTCGGTTTCATTGGCAAAACCGAACGCCGCCGTGCTGATGCAGTAAACCGTGACCAGATTGCGCTGTGCGAGCTCGATCACCTGGTTCAGCGAATGCTTGCTCGCGTTATCGTGGCCGTCGCCGATGATGATAATGATCCGGCGCGGCTCGATCGGTTCCCCTTGGACCAGCTTGCGGCTCGTACAGGCGAGGTAAATCGCGTCATACATCGCGGCTCCACCGCCAGGTTTCAGTCCACGAAGCTTTTCGACGATCGGCTCAGGGTCGTTCGTGGTATTCACGGCCACTTCCGCGTCCTGCGCGTAGTCGATCAGGTAACCCGAATACTTCTTGTCGCCCGTGAGCAGAGTTTGCACCAGTTCGGTAGCGGCGTTCTGATAGTTCTTCCAATGGATCCTGCTCGAGGTGCTCAGATCAAGAAGGAATCCGATCACGACGGGCTGGCTGCGCTCGCGGGTGAAGTACTGGATGTTCTGAAGCTTATTCTCTTCGTAGACCTGGAAGTCCTTCTTGTCCAGATCGGACACAAACCGTCCTTTTTCGTCCGTAACGGTAACCGGAACAATGACCTCGTTGACGGAGACGCGAATGGAACTGCCGTCAGGCTTCGTCCCGTTTCCGCTCGTGTCGGTTTTTTCAGCGCTTGCGGGCGGAACGGTGATGGTTGTTTCGCTCTTGCCGGAGTTCGTCTCGCCGCTCGAACTGGAGTTGGAGTTGGTCGAGTCGCTGGAGCCCGATTTGCCGGAGCTACTCGATTTGCCCAGCTCGCGTGCGGAGACGGTTGGTTTGGTCACCGGTCTCGATTCCTGTGCTGAGGAAGGTGAAAGCAGAAACGCACCGAGAACGACAGCGGTCGCCGCTCGCGCCGAAGTACAGAAACGCATGAAGGGATTGCCTGCCTGAATTATACAGAGACAACGACGTGGCGGGCCGGGCCCGGTTTCGCCGGTCTGCGTCTAGCGTTGCACTCTCCCGGATCCGCCGCCCTCTACCAGGGCGTTTACCTCGGATTCGTTAAACCGGTTGAAGTCGCCCGGAACCGAGTGCTTCAGGCAGGATGCGGCGACCGCGAACTCGAGGGCCTCTCCCGGTTCCTTATCACGGCTCATGGAGTAGATGAGGCCTGCCGCGAAGCTGTCCCCCGCTCCCACGCGGTCCACGATGTGGGTAATCTCATACTGTTTGCTGAGGAAGAACCGCTCCCCGGTGTGGAGGCAAGCCGACCAGCCGTTATGGGAGGCGCTTTTCGATTCGCGGAGGGTAATGGCGAGCGCTTTCAGGTTCGGATAGGTGCTCAGTACCCTGTCGGCCAACTCCGAATATTTCTCTCGCTCGAGGCTTCCGGACTCCACGTCTATATCGACGTGGATGTTGATGGATTTTTGGCAATCCTCCTCATTCGCGATACAGACGTCCGTCAGCTTCAGCAACTCGGGCATGACTTCGATCGGCGGCTTGCCCCATTTCCACAGGTTCTTGCGGTAGTTGAGGTCGCACGAGGTTTGGATCCCAAGCTCTCTGGCCGCCCTGAGCGCTTCGAAGGAGAGTTCGGCCGCTGTGGCGCTAATCGCCGGGGTAATCCCGGTGATGTGGAACCACGTGGCACCTTCCAGGGCGGTTTTCCAGTTGACCGAACCTGGCTTGGCTACGGCAATGGCGCTGCCAGCGCGGTCATACAGAACTTTGGAGGGGCGCTGGTTGGCCCCCGCTTCGACGAAGTACAGCCCCATTCGCCCGGGGCCATACACCACCCGGTCCACGTCCACGCCGAAGCGGCGCAACTCTCCCGTCAATCCCTCGGCGAGCGCGTTAGAACTCGGCAGAACCGTGATGAAACGGCTTTTTCCGCCTAACTGGGCAACCGAGACCGCCACATTGGCTTCGCCTCCCCCGAAGGTGGCTTGGAAGATCGGGGATTGAAGAATGCGCTCGAAGCCGGGCGGCGAGAGCCGCAGCATAACTTCGCCAAAGGTTGCGACGAGGGGAGTCATCCAGGACAGATTGTAGCGCCCGACCCGGCAAAGTGCCCCGGACGACGTGGATCAGTGCTGGTAAATCGTGGACGAGGCGATTTCCGGGGCGAAAATCGCTTCAATACCGGCTGATGCGTCGACCGACGGAAGTCCTTCGACCGTTTGGACAGTGAAGATGCTGGGCGGCAACGAGGTGCTCTTGCGCAGCGCCGAAGCCGACGTGAGATCAAGCGAAAAGGCGTTTACCTGCACCGGTGCGTCCGCGGCCTGCAGCGCGGAGGCGGCCCGCTCCAACCGCGTGAACGCTTCGCGCGCGTCGTCGAGGTAATTGCCAAAGCTCAATTGCAACCCGGTAAATACCAGCCTGGGGGAGTTCACGAGACTCACATGAGCGTCCTTGAGCCAGATGAGTGCGCTTTCTTTGGGTGGATGGTTCAGTTGCGCAATTCCCTGGCACATCGTCGTGGTATTCACGGGATCCCGGAGTGCCTGCACGACATTCACAGCCGTTTTCGGAAATACCGCTCGCACGGCGGCGCTCGATGCCTCTCCGCTCTCGAGGGTCGGCGAAAAACAGGTACAGCTGACAATCTGGTCGGCGCTGATCTCCGCCTCGCTTGCGCTCTCGTGCAGGTGCTGGAGCGCTTCGGCGAGCGACTTGCCAGTCTGGCCGGACAGAAAACCGAGCCCATTCGGGTTCAACGTTCGCTTGGTCGAAACCACAGCCTCGATAACCACCTGTGACAAATCATCCCCGAGCCGCCCCACTTGAACGATGGTTAGGACGGGAAGGGGAAGCTTCCGCTCCGAAAAAATCGAGGTTACTTCGGTCTGCAGCCGTCGCGCGTCACCCACCCCGGACACGAAGGCTCTGAGCTTGACGATGGTCTCACCTTTGGTGTCCCGCAACAGGTCTGTGAGGCTGCGCCGGATTTGCGCGGCCAATCCCCCGGATTTGAGTAAGGGAGAGATATGGAAATCGAGGCTCTGCGTTTCAGCGGCAAGCACCATGGGGAGCTCAGGTGGAAGCGGCAGAACCTGGCTCTTCGGTTCTTCATTCTTCTTGTTCCGCTTTTGCGCGTACAGACCGGGCGAGTACAAGAAGGGCAGGAAGACGACACCAAAGGCAACCAGCGAAGAAGCAGCGAACCGCCACACACTTAGCACAAAATTAGCCTAGCGCGACCCGGTTAGACCGATTTGGCTGGTCCCGAGCCCGCTATTGGCTGGTTCGTTGCCATCCAATTTGGTATGCTTGGGTTTCTTGCTCGGTTTCATGGACATTTCGATCGACCAGTCGTCAGATGCGCCAGCATACCGCCAGATTGCGGACGCGCTCGCATTGGCAATTGAAAACGGCAGTTTGCATCGGGGACAAAGGCTGCCGGCTACGCGGGAATTGGCTGGCCACTTGCGCATGAATCGGGCAACCGTTTCGGCCGCGTACGCGCTTCTCGAACAAGCTGGCCTGATTCAGGGACATGTCGGGCGCGGCAGTTTCGTCTCCGAGTCTCTGGAATTGGCCCATGGAACGCGCAAACAATCCGGCGATTCTCTCGATCTGAATTTCGCCAGCTCACGGCCCGCGGGTGAAGCATTTCCCCTGGCCTCTTTCCGTCGCTTATCGCGTGCGGTCATCGAGAGTGAGGAAGCCACCGATATTTTGCAGTTAGGATCGCCCTACGGGTATTCGGCATTGAGGCGCTACCTGCTCGAGAAGGCGCGCGCTGACGGAACCGCCAGCTCGGACGACGACATTCTCATTACCAACGGCTGCCAGCAAGCGTTGGATCTTCTGGCGCGGAGCTTTGGCGGCTCGAATACCAAGGTGGTCTGCGAGGACCCCGTGTATCACGGATTGCTCCGTGTTTTCTCGCGCGCCGGCTGTCAGCTTCTGCCTGCTTCCGTCCGTTCGAACGGACTGGATCTGGATGTGCTCGAAGGCTTGCTGATTCAGCATCGGCCAGGGCTGATCGTGGTAACACCGAGTTACCAGAATCCGACGGGTACGAGCATTGCGACAGAGGGGCGCAAGCGGCTGGTTCAGATGGCGTCCGCAGCCGGTGCGCTGCTCATTGAGATTGACATCTATAGCGAGCTTCGCTACGAGGGTGAAGCTTCCCCGACTTTGAAGCAATTGGACGGGAATGGCAGGACGCTTCTCCTGGGCAGTTACTCGAAGATTTCCTTTCCCGGGCTGCGCGTGGGCTGGGTTGTCGGTCCGCGGGAAACGATTGCGCGCATGGCGGAAGAGAAACAGATCTCCGATCTTCATTCGGACCAACTCTCCCAGGCGGTGCTGCTGCGCTTCGCCCAATCGGGAGAGCTGGACCGGCACCTTGAGCGGACGCGCGTGACAGGCCGGCAGAGATTGGCGGCTGCTCTCGAGAGTTGCCAATCGTATCTGCCGGACGGCTGCCGCTGGACCCGTCCGGCGGGCGGCATGAGTCTGTGGATTACCTTGCCCGCGCCGTTGTCGGCAGAAGCGCTTCTCGGGGCCGTTCGGCGACACGGCGTAGATTTCATGCCCGGTCGGCAATTTTCGTTAACCGGCGGCCATGGGCGCAGTTTGCGAATCAGTTTTGGCGGGTTGTCGCCGGACAAGGTCCGGCACGGATTGCGGATTATCGGGGAGGCGGCCAAACGGCAATTGGCGTTCAGCCTTGCCCATTGGGATTCTGAACCAGCTGTGGCGCTGGTATAAGCGGTACGGCGTAGCCGTAGTGACACGAGGAGAGCGAAATGAATTTTACAAGTGAACAGTTTCGGTTGAAGGTCGGGCTGGCCGAGATGCTTAAGGGCGGCGTGATCATGGATGTCGTCAATGCGGAGCAAGCGGTGATCGCGGAAAACGCGGGTGCGGCCGCTGTCATGGCCCTAGAGCGTGTGCCGTCCGATATCCGCAAAGAAGGCGGTGTCGCCCGGATGTCCCAGATCCGAATCATCCGCGAGATCATGAACGCGGTGTCCATCCCGGTGATGGCGAAGGTTCGGATCGGTCACTTCACGGAAGCGCGAATTCTGGAAGTGCTCGGCGTTGATTACATTGACGAAAGCGAAGTCCTGACGCCTGCCGATGAAGAGCATCATGTCGACAAAGAGTCGTTCAAAGTTCCGTTCGTCTGCGGTGCGCGCAATCTGGGCGAGGCGCTCCGCCGCATTGCGGAAGGCGCGGCAATGATTCGGACCAAAGGCGAAGCAGGGTCGGGAAACATTGTCGAAGCGGTGCGCCACATGCGAACCATAATCAAAGAGATGAAGCAACTCACCGTGCTGGGCAAGGAAGAACTGGTGCGGGAAGCGAAGAACCTCCAGGCCCCTCTCGAGCTGGTTCAATACGTGGCGGAACACGGTAAATTGCCGGTGCCGAACTTCTCGGCCGGCGGCATAGCGACACCCGCGGACGCAGCGCTCGTGATGCAACTCGGCGCGGAAGCTGTCTTCGTGGGTTCGGGAATCTTCAAATCCTCCGATCCCGAGCGCCGCGCGAAAGCGATCGTCAAGGCGGCGACGTACTACCGGGATCCTGTCAAGCTGCTTGAGGCAAGCGAAGAATTGGGCGAGGCCATGCCGGGTCTCGAGATCTCGAAAATGGCCGAATCCGAACTCATGCAGGTGCGAGGCTGGTAGCGGTTTTGTCAGATGAAGTGAAAATTGGCGTTCTAGCCCTGCAGGGTGATTTCGCCGCGCACTGCGAGGCGTTGCGAGCTGCCGGGGCAATACCCGTGGAGGTGCGTTCCGCCGAAGATCTGCGTGAAGTCGACGGTCTTGTGCTGCCCGGTGGCGAAAGCACGACAATGCTCAAGCTTCTGGATGTTGAACATCTCTTTGAGCCGCTGGCCGAGTTTGGCCGTGAAAAGCCGATTTTCGGAACTTGCGCCGGCGCCATCCTGTTGGCGAAAGAGGTCCTCAATTCAACGCAGCGTTCTTTAGGGCTGATGAACCTGAGCGTGGAGCGCAACGCCTACGGACGGCAGATCGACAGCCGCATCGCGCGCATCGACGTGGAAGGGCATCCCGCCGAAGCCGTCTTCATTCGCGCACCCATCATTCGGAGAACCGGTCCCGGCGTTTCGGTGCTTGCGAGCTATCAAAACACACCGGTACTGGTCTCCGAAGGCCGGCACATGGTGGCAACCTTCCATCCGGAATTGAGCAACAAGAATCTTGTTCACGCGCGCTTCGTCGAAGCTGTCCGAAATTCACGCTCTGCGGAAGTGGCGCAAGCGACGACTTAATAGACATGGGCATTACGCGTGTTCTTTTTCTTTGCATCGGGAATTCCTGCCGCAGCCCGATGGCGGAGGGTTTTGCCAAGTGTTACGGGACGGATGTGATGGAGGCGCAAAGCGCGGGGATTGCGCCTGCTCCGATCGTCCAGCCTCTGACCAAGAAGGTGATGGAGGAGAAGAACATCAACATCGACCACATTTCTCCCAAGGATCTCGGCGCGGTTGATCTTTCTAGTTTCGACCTCGTGATCAACATCAGCGGACGGAAGTTGCCAGCCAATGCCAGACTGCAAATCCACGACTGGACCGTCGACGATCCCATTGGCAAGGACGAGTCGGCCTACGTTGCGGTGAGAGACAAAATCGAGATGCTGGTCATGCGGCTGATCCTTGAACTGCGAAAGAAGGCTTCCCCGGGACGGCCGGTGCGCACACCCAAGAAGACAAACGGGCCGGCACACATAAGCTGAGTAAGCGACGATCAGGAAATTCGGGATGCCGGTTCGTGCTCGCTCCGGTTCGGCCTTGAGTTCCACCGCTCCCGATGCTGCTCTAAGCTGGATCGCGAATGGAAGGTGCGAAACGAATCCCTTAAGTTGGTGAACAGGTTATAGCGAACCGTATACCAGAATGCGGCGATTCCGTCTGTGACTCCGATTTTTTTGCCTTGATGATAGGTACGCCCGTAATAACTGATTGGCACCTCGAAGCAAGCACACCCTAACTTGCAAATTTTCGCAGTCACTTCGATCTCGAAACCAAAGCCCGATGAAGTGATGATCATGTCGCGAATGATTTCACCGCGGAACGCCTTATACCCAGTTTCGACATCGGAGAAATTGACGTTGGTTAACAGATTGGAGAAAAACGTCAGTGTCTTATTTGCCAGGTAGTGATAGAAGTAGAGCACCCGCGCCGCTTTCCTGATCAGGAACCGGGATCCGTACACCACATCGGCAACTCCGTCGAGGATCGGTTGTATGACGCTCTGGATCTCAGAGGGATCATATTCCAGGTCCGCGTCCTGCACGATGACAATTTCTCCTACGCTCGCGGCGAAACCAGTCTTCAGAGCGGCCGTCTTGCCCCTGTTTTGAGGATGCCGGAGCAATCGCAATTTCGGAGTGGCTGCCCGCAATGCCTCAAGCACGGACGACGTCCGGTCCGTTGAAGCATCATCGACCACGATGATCTCCAGAAGTGAGGGCACGGCGAGTAACTTCTCAATGACGTGAGCGACTGTCGCTTCCTCGTTGTACGCCGGGACCACGACCGACAGCTTGGGTTCATATTCAACAAGCGAATTCATGTGTCAAGCTTGCGCGCCAGTGTTTATCATCATGCAGTCTACCCGTTATGATAGCTTCCGCTCTTAGTCCGCCCAATTGCGTTCACTACCGTCTACCCGAGTTTGCGAATAGATCTGTCTCGGGGTGGTTACTGCAAAAGAAAAAGGGCGCTCGCCACCGATTAGCTCGGCAGGAGCGCCCTTGGAACTTACAGTAAACTTACTTGGTGGTCGAAGTGGTGGAAGAGCTCTCGGTCTTGCTCTTCTTCTTCTTGGTCTTCTTCTTGCCGCTCATGGTATCAGCAGTGGTGCTGCCAGCGGTATTCTGAGCAAACATAGCGGTACCGGTGAGAAGCGATAAGCCGAGTGACGCAATCATTAATTTCTTCATTGGAAATTCTCCTTACTCTCAAGTGATAGCACTACAGTGCTCTCAGGAAGTAGAATCCCACAGTTTGGTGAAAAACTTCTGAACAACACATTAAGTTTGCTTCAGATTCGCCCGAAATTTGGCCGAAACCGATCAAATGCAGCGTATTAAAGACGGCAGATCAAAAGTTCACGTTCGTAAATCAGCTCGGGGGGAAGGTGGTCGTGCAGATCGATGAATAACTCTTCATGACCTATGACTTCAGCGCGCCAGGCTCGATAGTCGAAAGCCTCAAGTTTTGCAAACTCGTCTTTGGGAAAATCGAGACCTTCCCATGTGATGTCTTCATAACGTGGCATCCAGCCGATTGGCGTCTCGCGCGCCGCCGCCCGTGCCCGTGCCCGTTCCGCGATCCACTTGAGGACCCGCATATTCTGGCCGAAGCCAGGCCAAAGGAAATTGCCATTTTCATCTTTGCGGAACCAGTTCACATGGAAGATACGCGGGGTCACGCTCAAGGAGCGCTGCATTGTGAGCCAGTGGCGGAAGTAATCGCCCATGTGGTAACCGCAGAAAGGTAACATGGCCATCGGATCGCGCCGCACTTTGCCGACGGCGCCCGCGGCTGCGGCAGTTGTTTCAGATCCCATGGTGGCTCCGATATAGACACCGGCACTCCAATTAAAGGCCTGGTATACGAGGGGCATCGTTGCGGCACGCCGTCCTCCGAACACAAAGGCACTGATGGGCACGCCCTTTGGATCCTCCCAGGCTGGATCGATGGATGGACATTGCGACGCAGGGGCCGTAAACCTGGCATTCGGATGAGCGGCTTTTCGACCTGTCTCCCGTCCGATTTCGGGGGTCCACCGTCTCCCTTGCCAATCCAGGCATTCCGCCGGTGGTTCATCAGTCAACCCCTCCCACCAGACTCCGCCCTCGGGCGTCAGGGCCACATTGGTGAAGATGGTGTTCTTGGACAACGTGGCAATCGCATTGGGATTCGTTCGCGGCGAGGTGCCCGGCGCGACGCCGAAGAATCCGGCTTCGGGATTGATCGCGCGCAGTTCGCCATTATCGTCGGGCCGGATCCATGCGATGTCATCGCCAACAGTCCAGACCTTCCAGTCGCCCAGGCCCTCTGGCGGAATGAGCATGGCGAGATTCGTTTTGCCGCAGGCGCTCGGAAATGCCGCGGCGATGTACGTCTTTTCGCCTTGTGGATTCTCGACGCCGAGGATAAGCATGTGCTCGGCCATCCAGCCTTCATCGCGCGCGATATTCGAAGCGATCCGGAGCGCGAAGCACTTTTTGCCGAGCAGTGCGTTGCCGCCGTACCCCGAACCGTAAGACCAAATTTCGCGAGTCTCCGGGAAGTGAACGATGTACTTCTCGTCATTGCAGGGCCAAGGCACGTCGGGTTGCCCGGGAGCAAGCGGCGCTCCGACGCTGTGCATGCAAGGCACAACGCGCTTGATCCCTTTATCGATTTCGCGAAAGACGGGTAAGCCGATGCGAGCCATGATCCGCATGTTGACGACGACATAAGGAGAGTCCGTCAACTCTACACCGATTTGCGAAAGCGGCGAATCGATCGGGCCCATGCTGAACGGGAGCACGTACATCGTGCGCCCCCGCATGCATCCGCGAAACAGTGATTTCAGCTTGCGGCGCATCTCATACGGATTAACCCAGTTGTTCGTGGGGCCGGCGCTTTCTTTAGACAGCGAGCAAATGAATGTCCGGTCCTCCACGCGCGCCACATCGCTTGCATCCGAACGAGCGTAATAGCAGTTGGGCCACAACGCCTCGTTTAACTTAATGAAAGTTCCGGAAGCGATCATCTGGCCGCAGAGAAATTCGTTCTCTTCGTCCGAACCATCCACCCAGTGGATGTTCGCTGGTTTGGCCAGATCCGCCATCTTTTCGACCCATCGAATCAGGTGCTTGTTCGTGCTCAGGGGAATGGTTGAGGTGAACGTACTCGGTGCGACCGCCATTCCACTACTGTACATGCCACGAGGCGTCTTTTGCAGGCCATTCAGCTTTGAATTTTCGTCTCGCGAGATGGTAAAACGGTGGTGCGGCAAAGCTGGTTCGTCCGCTATGAAACAGCGAACCTCTCACAACGGCCGCGGGCCGTTCTTTGTCCGTATACATCTGATCGCGGGAACTTTCGGCCTGCTGCCAGGTTTGCAGCACCTGTTCTCCGCAAAGGATCGGACGGAAAAGTCTTCGGAGAAGGTCGCGTGCACGGACCGGTCTCGCATGACTGGCCCGAGAACACAAGAGAAAAGGACCAATTACTTCTCGATCCGACGCAGCAAGTCGGATGGGATTTGTTTACCGGGTTCTCCAGGGACACGGTGCATTTCACTGTTTCGCGTTCTTCCATACCTGGAACGAAGCGCTCGAGGAAGCTCTGCGCCGCGCGGCGGATCCTCAGCTGGATTTTGTCGAGCCATGGGGGTGCGGCCATTACGGTCTGAGCCGCAACACATGATCTCGAACAGAGACGCCACGGTGCTGATCACGGTGCGCGAAGTAGATCAGCAACGAATGGTGCAAGCCGGTACTAAGTCACTTCTTGGCTTATCGGAACAGAGCATCGAGGGCAGAGGATCCGGACTTCACTGGGTGGGAGAAGCAGCACATCCATCAAAAGGCGAATGTGCGCCTGACCGTTGCATCAAAGAAGTTTCCTATGGGTCCAATCGAGTACGATAGCTCTCGCAGACGTGTTGAGAGCGCGGGCAAAACACATGTTGCTAACCGGAATAGCATGTGATAGTTTCGGTTGTTCAGGTACAATCTCAAGCGCCCGCAATCCTTCCGATAGCGGTACCAAGCGTTACTTTCGGTGTAGTACCGACTACGCGCTTCGGATCCTTAAACTCTCGCGAAAAATGGGCCTCCGATTCCCTACTCCGGTATAATACAGTCCTGGGAAGTCGGAGGAAAACTATATACCACATGAGATTCAAACCATCGCTAGTCCTTAGTCTCGGTTTGTTGTCATGTTCGTTACTCACGAATATGGCGCAAGCAGCGCCGATTACGGGGCAGGCAAATATCGCCGGCAACGTATCGGTCACGTTTAACAGCATTAACTTCAACCCAAGCTTCACCAATACAACGGGCGCTATGGAAACCGGGTCTTTTTCCGGACTGACGCAAGGCACAATAATGAGCCTGACCGGCGGTCCGGCGACCGGAGCAACCAATGTCCCTAATTTCACGATGTTCACCACCGGTGTAGCGACGCCAGTGATCTTTGACCTGACGTTTATCTCGCCTGGTTCGGGAACCCTCGCCGGTTGTGGCAGCGCGGCGGTAGGGAATGTTTGCACCCCAACTGGTTCGCCATTCACACTCATCCAACTGACTAGCAGCAGTGTAGTCGCGACGCTTCAGTTGAATGGCAATGCTTATACCGGCAGCGCAGCCAGCGGTACTACTCCCACGACCGCGGTCTTCAGCACGCAGTTACTAATGCCTGGGACCATCCCGGCCGTGCTTGCCGAGCTCGCACAGGGTGGTGTTTCGGGAATTACATACT
>JBJMGJ010000396.1:0-7889 GCA_045807965.1 Bryobacteraceae bacterium
ACAATATTAACCAACAAAACCATATTCCCAACTACGACTGATACGGGAATCCCGAAATCGTGATGGGGATTCCGGGCGGGACGATCGTGCTGGCAAGGCCGGACCCCGCGGCGCCGACCCAACCCTGGAAGCTAACGCCGATTTCCGAACCGGGACCTTGGGCGGCAAACAGTTCGCACGGCATCGGAGTGGGCGACGTCAATGGCGACGGGCGTTTGGATATCGTCTGCGCATTCGGCTGGTGGGAGCAGCCGCCGGCCGGCACGAAGGGACTTTGGAAGCATCATCCGGTCGCGTTCGGGCGCTGGGGCAAATCGCAGGGCAACGCGGGTGGCGCGGAAATGGGCGTTTACGACGTGAATGGAGATGGACTGAACGACGTGGTGACGAGCCTTGAAGCTCACGGGTGGGGACTCGCATGGTTCGAGCAGAAGCGCAATGCGGCCGGTGAGATCAGCTTCGTCCGGCATATCTTCATGGATAATTACGACACGCAAAACGCGGGCAGCGTCCTGTTCACTGAGCCGCATGGAGCCACTTTTGCCGATATCGACGGAGACGGGATCAAGGACTTCATCGTGGGAAAGCGCTTTATGTCGCACTTCGGCTACAACGACCCGGACCCCTATGGGCCCGCGGTGCTTTATTGGTACCGCGTTGTGCGGAACAAACAGGCGCCGGGTGGCGCCGAGTTCGTGCCGGAACTCATCCATAACCGGTCGGGCGTGGGCTCGCATGTCACAGCGATGGATATCGACAAGGACGGCGCCGTGGATATCGCCACCTCGTCCAGCCTGGGGACGTACATCTTCTGGGGTACGAAGCCAGTCAAGGGCGGCCGCACTGTATCATCACGTTGAAACAGATCTGACGTTAACTCCTCCTTCCTGCCTAAGCGTCCACTTGTGGACGCTTAGGCCAGGTGGCCATTAACGTTCGCTTCTGCTCTAATATGGACCGCATGCCACAATTCACCCGCAGAGAATTCAACGGACTTGTTGTTGCGCTGGGAGCACAACGTTCCAGGCTCTTCGGCGGGGAACTGAGCATTGATACCGTTCTGGCTAAGGGTGTAAAAGACCGCGGGATTCCCGCGGTAGCGGCGGTCGCGGGCACAGCGACCAGCACGACTTACTCAGGTGCATTCGGTACGCGCGATTCCGAATCGGGCGTGGCAGTCACAAGCGAATCCATCTTCGCGATCGCGTCCATGACAAAGGCGATCACCTCCGTGGCGGCGATGCAGTTGGTCGAGCAGGGTAAATTGGCGCTAGACGACCCGGCATCCAAACACCTTCCGGAACTCGGGACGCTACAGGTACTCGACGGCTTCGACGATTCGGGGAAGCCGAAACTGCGCCCGCCGAAGACAGTGGTTACGTTGCGCCAGTTGCTCACGCATACTTCCGGTTTCGCTTACGATATCTGGCATGAGTCGATCTTCAGATTCACGTCTTCGGGCGGGGACGCGACGCACGTGCTCGCATTCGATCCCGGCACAAACTGGCAGTATGGACCGAGCACTTTCTGGGCCGGGCGCCTTGTGGAAGCTGTGAGCGGCGAGGATCTTGAGACATACTTTCAGCGGAATGTACTTGGCCCGTTGGGAATGAAAGATACCAGCTTCGTCGTGCCAAAGGAAAAATTCGAACGGCTGGTGGGCCGTTATCAGCGTGCAGCGAACGGTTCGCTTCACGCCGAAGCGCGGACCATGCCCGTGCGCGCATCCGTTTATCGGGGCGATGGCGGTTTGTTCTCCACCGCGCCTGACTACCTCAAATTCGCTCAGATGATTCTCAGAAAAGGCGCAGGACCGGGCCGCGAACGAGTGCTGAAAGAGAAGACGGTCGCCCAAATGTCGGTCAACGGTACGGGAAGAATGGCCGCTGGCCGGCTGAAAACCTGCCGCCCGCCGATGTCGAAGGACGTGGATTTTCACCCCGGTCATGATGATCGCTACACCCTCGGCTTTCTCATGAACCCGGAGCGCATTCCCGGAGGCCGTTCGGCAGGTAGCCTGGCTTGGGCGGGGCTCTACAATACGTACTACTGGATTGATCCGAAAAGCGGTGTTACGGGAGTCATCATGATGCAATTCCTCCCGTTCGCCGATGAGAAGGCTGTGGATCTGCTGGATGATTTTCAACGCGCGGTATACGCCAGGCGCGCATAGTTGCCCAACCACATACCGCCTCTTCTCAGGGCGGACAGGGCGCTCGATCCGCTACGGGCAGAGTGCCGCTACTGGAACCCCGCAATCGCATGCGGCTGGTACGGGGCCTCGAGTTGTCGAATCTCTTCCGGAGTGAGTTTGAGGTCCAGAGCTGCTACGGCATCTGTGAGATGGTGAGGCTTGGATGCGCCGATAATGGGCGCCGTCACACCTGGCCTTTGGATCACCCAGGCCAGGGCAACCTGGGCAGGCGGAACGCCGCGGGCCTCTGCCAACTGGAGTACCCGCTCCACAATCTGACGGTCGCTCTCATTGGTTCCGTACAGCGTCTTTCCGAAGGCATCAGTTTCCCCGCGTTCCGTTGTCTGATCCCAAGGGCGCGTGAGTTTCCCTCGCGCTAAGGGACTCCATGGCAGAACTCCGATTCCCTGGTCGAGGCACAACGGAAGCATCTCCCGCTCCTCTTCCCGGTTGAGCAGATTCAAATGGTTCTGCATCGTCACGAATTCGGTCCAGCCATGGAGACGGGAAGTATAGAGCGCTTTGGCAAATTGCCAGGCGTACATGGATGATGCGCCGATGTAACGAACCTTGCCGGCTTTCCTTACGTCGTCTAAGGCTTCGAGCGTTTCCTCAATGGGGGTGCCGCGGTCCCAGCGGTGAATCTGGTAGAGGTCCACGTAGTCCGTCCCAAGGCGCCGCAAGCTGTTATCAAGTTCGGAGAAAATCGCTCGGCGGGAGAGACCAGCGCCATTCGGGCCCGGGCGCATGCGCCCATGCACCTTCGTTGCAAGGACTACATCGTCCCGTTTCGAGAAGTCCCGAATTGCCTTCCCCACAATCTCTTCGGAACTGCCGTCCGAGTACACATTGGCCGTATCAAGAAAGTTAATGCCTAGCTCCAGGGCCTGCCGAATGACGGCTCGACTCGGCTCTTCCGGCAGAGTCCACGTGTGGGTTCCGCGATTGGGTTCGCCGAACGTCATACATCCCAAACAAATGCGCGACACTTCGACGCCCGTTGAGCCTAACTTTACGTATTCCAACTTCTCTCCTCCAATTTCCGCTTCTTCTTGATTGTCGAACGCGCAATTTCTGTTCAAACAATCGCCGGCACAGCAAGCGTTGGTCACCCGGATGGAGTGGAACGCTTCAGAACGGAGGAGGATTGCAGACTCCGCACCTTGGCAGCGTGTAGCATAGCGAGTAACGAAAAGGAGTATCTCACGGTCACTTCGCCGGCCGGCGATACGCAGCGGCAAGGTATCGCTTCGCCTCGGCGGCAACTTCAGAATTCGGCGCGGTACGAATGGCCTCGCGGTAGGCAGCAGTGGCGTGCCCTCGATCGTTTCGCAGGTCGTAGACTTGCCCGAGCCGAAGCCAGGTCATCACGGCCGTATTGAGGTCGAGGGCCTCCGTATTTGCCGATGCTTGTTTCAGGCGTGCCAGCGCTTCGTCGTAATCGCGATACCAGAAATAGAGATTTCCAGCAGTGTATGCAATCTTCTCGCGAAATAAAGTAGCGTAGCCCGGCGCATGCGACCGTTGCAGTGCCTCGATGGTCTGCAGGACGCGAACAGCCGATGTTTTATCCCCCAAATCGCTATACATCTGTACCTGTTCGAACAGAAACAGGTAATTGCCGGGAAATCTCTGGGCTAGTTCCTGGAGCAGGGGCAGCGCTTTCTGGGGTTGATGTTCACGCCGGTAGAGGATTGCCAGCAAGATCTTTGCATCATAACGGCCTGATGTTCCGTTCCGCGCGACAGACTCTATCTCTCGCAGCCCGCCGACTCTATCCCCATGAAAGCCGTTGAGAAAGCCAACTGCTCGCAAATAGAATGGCAGGCTCGCGACAATGTATTGATAAACACCCAGGGTAAGATGCGCATCGAGCAATCCAGGATCGAGTTCTATCACCCGGGCCTGCGCTCTGCGCGCGGCCGCCGCTTCCCGCAAGGCATCCATCCAGGCTTTCTCGACCAGGAAGGAATACGTGGACCGGAGCGCGTGCGCCGCTCCTGACTGGTACAAAGCTTTCACGTCGCGGTCGTTCTTTTGTAATCGATCGTTGCAAAGCATAAGAGCTTTACTGATCGAAGCTGCGAATCGCTGCCTGTTCCCGGCGCTAATCTCTACCTTAGAGCGACGGAGGAAGGCATTGCCGCCAGTCACTAATTGTGATTCGAGTGAACCATTCCGAAAGAGTTCGCGATATAAGATAGCCTGCGCCACGTGGTTCCATTCAGCCGGATCCTCAGGGTGGGCTTCCACTTGTATTTCGAAGAAGGCGAGCGCCCCGTCGTAGTCGTTGTTGTAGAACGCTTCGTAACCGGGACTGGGCGAAGGATCCTCGGCAAAACTCCGACCTGCGAAGAACGACACCAGGATGAGCTGCGCAATGGCAGCTAAACGCATTCGGGCGTCGCCTCGACTTCGGAATCCGGGGTCTCGCGTTCGGACAGAATGGCCAGCGCTCGTTTCGCCGCCGACGATACAGATTCGTCCGGATGTGCTGCCAATCGCTCCAGATGATCAACCATCGCTGGATTGCCTGAATTACCCATAGCGACGGCGACGTTTCGTAGAAAGCCACGGTACTTCGCCCGCCACACCGGCGAATGGCGAAAATCACGGCGGAAATCGTCTTCCGAACAGGCGGAAAGCTCAAGGAGCGAGGAATGCTCATGGCGTTCGAAGGCCGGGTCCGCCGTTATTGGAGCTCGGCGGTTCCACGGACAGACGTCCTGGCAAATATCGCATCCGAACAAATGATCCCCCATGGCATTCTGCACGTCCGGGTCGATGACGCCTCTCTTCTCGATGGTGAGATAGGAAATGCAGGCGCGTGAATCGATTTGCCAGCCATGCGGGCTCGGAACGATGGCGGACGTGGGACAAGCATCGATGCAGCGCCGGCAGCTTCCACATCTGTCGGGCGGCGGAGAATCCGGTGTTAGCTCCAGCGAGGTCAGTAACTCACCCAGGAAAAACCAGGAACCGCCGCCCTGGTTGATCAAGCAAGTGTTTCGGCCGATCCATCCCAGCCCAGCCAGCCGAGCATAGCTGCGCTCGAGAAGCGGCGCCGTATCAACGCAGATGCGCGAGCTGAATGATTCCCCATTGACGTGCTCGATTCGTGCACGCAATTGTTCCAAGCCCTTCCTCACAACGTCGTGGTAATCTTCCCCCCAGGCATAGCGCGAGATCCAGCCGGTATCGGGCGCATCTCTCACCGTCGAATAGGGCTGACCGGTGTTGTAGAGCTTTCCTACGCAAATAATCGTTTTGGCATCCGCAAGCAAGTGGCGTGGGTCGGCTCGCAAGTTGCCTCGCTGGTCCGTGAGATAGGTCATCTCACCAGCCATGTCCGCCTGGCGCCATTGGTCGAAGACTTCGTAGTCCGATAATGGGAGAGCGGCAGCGATGCCGGCAAGTTCGAATCCGCATTGGCGAGCCAACAGCTTGATTTGTTCTGCGCTTACTCCCATTACGGTGATGTTTGGATACCTTTCTCTATTTTGAAACCACTCCTTCTCGATTTCGAAAATGTTTACGTGCAGCGAGGCCAGCGGTATGCACTCAAAGGCCTCACCCTAAAGATTGAAGCTGGTGAACACGTGGCGGTGCTGGGGCCAAATGGCAGTGGCAAATCAACACTGCTGAAGCTTCTGACTCGTGAATGCTACCCGCTCCTGCGCCCGGAGACCCGGCTCTCCATCTTCGGGCAAACAGAATGGAACATCTTTGACCTGCGTTCGCAAATTGGCATCGTCAGCAACGATCTCATGGCGCAATGCACTCGAGATATTACTGGGCGTGAGCTCGTTTTGTCGGGTTTCTTCGGCTCTATCGGGCTTTGGCCCAATCAGCATGTCACGACGGAAATGGAAAAGTCCGCGCAAGACGCGATGGAACAAATTGAGGTCGCCGAGTTGGCGGAACGCTGGACGGACGAACTATCGTCGGGCGAAGCGCGCCGCCTTCTGATTGCCCGCGCGCTGATTCACAATCCCTCGACTTTGGTACTCGACGAGCCGACCACCAGCCTTGATCTTGCCGCTCAGCGTGAAATGCGAGAGCATCTGAGGAAATTGGCGGCCAGCGGTGTTGGACTCCTTCTGGTTACGCATCACCTGGAAGAACTCATCCCGGAGATTGAAAGGGTTGTCATGTTACGCAAGGGGTCCGTTTACGTCGATGGACCCAAACAAGAAGTATTGAATTCCGCAAGTCTTTCCGCTCTGTTCGGAGTGGAGGTCGATCTTTCGCTTCGGGACGGTTATTATCGCCCCTGGTGAAAGCGAACAGCCTATTTGCCGGCGGCAATGAAGACGCCGTAAGGCGGAATGGTGAATTGCTGTAACCGAGGAGCTTGAATCGAGGGACTAGCCAGGAGAACGCGATCGAAGCGCGGCCACTTGTCGAACCCTGAAATGTTGACGCGCTGCTCCTTGTTAGTGGTGTTCATCGCGACTAAAGCGATGTCCCCCGCCGCCGTTTTTCGACCGAACGCATAGACGTTCGTGTTTCCGGAGATAAGGGGAAGATACGCCCCATCCCGCAGGGTCACTTCGCTCCGACGCAACCGAATAAGAGCTGAATACCAGTTGTAAATAGAGTCTGGTACCGCTTTCTCCGAGGCGACGTTGTAGGTTTTGTAAGTCGATTCAACGGGCAGCCACGGAGAGCCTTTGCTGAATCCGGCGTTTGTGCTCGTGTCCCACTGCATGGGAGTGCGCGCTCCGTCGCGTCGATCGGCGCGGGGACGTTTGGGAGTGATTGGAACCCGGCTCAACTCGTCCTTCGACATAGTCGCCATTCCGAGTTCCTCGCCGTAGTAAAGCAAGACGGTGCCGGGTTGCGAGAGTGTCAACGCGGCTGTCACCTTTGCAATCTGATCGTTATTGGCTCCGTCCCCAAAGCTACTCCACTGGCGCGGATGATCGTGATTACTGAAGAAAAACACGGCCGTATGACCTCCGAGCTGTGTGTGCGCGGCGTCCACTTCGCGTTTGAAGATGGCGGCATTCAGTGTCTGCAGATTGCCGATGAGGAAGTTCATCGGCAGGTGTATCTCGTCGCCATTCTTTCCGTAAACGGCCGCAAGATCCTGAATTGTCTTTGTGGAGGATTCGCCGAGAAGAACGGGATCACCCGGGTATCCGTTCAGCACCTGCCTCATCTCTTTCAGAATCTGATGATTCTCCGGACGTCCGGAGTTGTAGGGCATCAATGAGGCCGTCCCGCCAGGTGCCGGAGGATGGGGATCGTCAGGGTAAGATGGGTCCTCGATGAGGTAAGGCGTTGCGTCCAGCCGAAACCCGCTCGCGCCATGGTCCAACCAGAATCGAACCACGTCGAACATGGCTTTCTTCAACTGCGGGTTCCGCCAATTGACGTCGGGCTGCTCTGGAAGAAACATGTGGTAGTACCACTGCTTTGTCCGCGCGTCCCATGTCCAGGTGTAACCGCCGAAGATTGACGTCCAATGCGTGGGCGGTTTGTCAGGGCCGCCACCGTCTTTCCACACATACCAATCGCGCTTTGGATTGCTCCGCGACGATCGCGACTCTTTAAACCAGGCATGCTGGTCGGATGTGTGATTGACGACAAAATCGACCAGTACACGGATGCCGCGTTTCTTCGCTTCCGCAGTTAGCCGGTTCCAATCTTCCATCGTTCCGTACTCACGCGCGACATTCGTGTAATCCGA
>JBJMGJ010000397.1:0-9105 GCA_045807965.1 Bryobacteraceae bacterium
GGAAGAGCAACTGCGCCGCGAGGCCGAGGAACTTCGCAAGCAGATGCAGCAAATGGCGAAGAACTCGCAGGGACAGAACTCGCAAGGTCAGCAGAGTAGTCAGTCTCAGCAGGGTAGTCAATCGCAGAACGGGAATCAGTCCCAGAGTGGAAGCCAATCGCAGAGTGGAAGCCAGGGGGGCCAGTCGCAGTCCGCGTCCAGCGGTTCTTCGTCCTCACAGAGTTCCGGATCAAGACAGGGGACGCAATCCGCTTCGAACCGCAACGGGCAAAACAGCGCCGAGCAGCAGCGTTCCGCCGAATCGATGAAGCGAGTCACGGAAGCACTGAGTCGAGCCGAAAATGAGATGCGCAACGCTGTCACAAACGGAGACGCGACCGCGCGCGAACGGGCTCTGAACCAGATTCGCGAAGCCCAGGACCTGATGAACCGGATGATGCACGATCAGGCCGGCCGCAGCGTCGGTGATCTCGCCAATCGGGCGGGCCAACTCGCAGATTCGCAAAAATCGATCGCCGATCGCCTGAAGCAGATGTACGGAGACTCAGGCGCTAACTCCCGAGCCGGTTCCCGATATGGCGGAGGGGAAAACGCAATGCCGGAGATGAACGATCCGAACAGCACCCGTTTCGGCTACGGCTTCCGCCGGCGGTATTACAATCAGCCGGGCCGCGAACCCACTCAAGGGGAAAAGGCACTGGCCGACGAAAAAGATCGACTAGCGAAGGAAGTCGGGCGTCTCCAGCAGCAGATTCAGCAGCAGGCGCAAGCTTTGGCGGGAACGAGGCCCGATGCGGCCCGGAAGCTATCCCGTGCCTTGTCGGAAGCTGAGCAGAAGGACCTGGCCGTCCGCATAGAGAAGAACGCGGAATGGATGAGGCAAGGTTTTGGAGACCGGAATCTCGCAACTGAGGACAGCGTTACCACGGGCCTCCAGCAGTTAAGCCGCGACCTGCGCGACGCGAACGAAACACTGCAAACCGCCGGCAACGCCAGCGGGCAGAAAGGCGGAACCGACCAGACCGCCCGCGCACTCTCCGAGATACGTTCCTTGCGAGAGGACCTGGAACGGAAAGCCGGTCAAAACGGTGACGATCAGTCAGGTCGGCAGGGCGGTCAACAGCAGGGCGGCCAACAGCAGAGCGGCCAACAGCAGAGCGGCCAGCAGCAGGGCGGCCAACAGCAGGGCGGCCAGCAGCAGGGCGGGCAGCAGCAGGCATCCGGGCGCTCGGGTCAGCAATCCGGGCAACAGAGCGGCGGGCAATCCGGCCAGAACGCATCCTCAGGTCAAGCCGGACAAGCTGGGGGCGACCGGTCTGGTTGGGGCGCGCTTGGCGGTTATTGGAGTCCCCGGGGCGGCGGCGGAAGAGATTTTAGCCGCGAAGATGTTCAAAGCGCGATGGCTCAGCTTCGCGGACTTCGCGACCAGGCCGGTAATCGCGACCGGGCTCTCACCGGCTACATCGATGGGGCGCTCGGAAACCTGCAGCACCTGACGGGGGCCCAGGACGGACTGCTCGAAGCTCGTATCAGCCGGGATGCCCTGACGAGTTTGCAGCGGCTGGAAATCGAACTCGGGAAACGCCTGGCTCAGCAACAAAATGAGGGAACCAGGACCGGAGCGCATGAGGATTCGCCGGAGAAATACCACGATGCAGTAGCGGGATACTTCCGGAAACTAAGCCAGGCGAAGTAGCATGGATTCTTGATCATTTAGCATGCCGGTTTCGATCAAGGACATTGCACGGCTTGCGGGTGTTTCTCATTCCACAGTCTCCCGGGCGCTGCACAAGAGCCCACTCATTCCACCCGCAACCGCTGAGCGCATTCAGCGCATTGCGGAGGAACAGGGCTATACGGCGAGCGCGGTTGCCCGCAGCTTAGTCACCCGCAGAACGCAGGCCATTGGAGTTGTTGTCACTTCTATTGCCGATCCGTTTAACGGCGATGTTGTCGACGGAATCGAGGAAGTCGCGAACGAGGGAGGTTACTCCGTCATCCTGGCCACCTCCCAGGCAGACCCCCAGCGAGAGTTGGCGGTTGTTCGCTCGTGTCAGGAACGCCGCGTGGACGGCATTCTGGTGGCTTCGTCCCGCATAGGGGCGCTCTACGTACCGCTTCTATCCGAACTCGAAGTGCCCATCGTACTTCTGAACAACCAGCACGAGAGTGATTTTGCTTACTCGGTCCGGATCGACAACGTGCATGGCATGCGTTTGGCGACTGGACACCTATTGGATCTGGGGCATACGAGAATTGCTTATGTGGGCGACAGATTCGGGCTCCATTCGGACGAAGAGAGGCTGGCCGGTTATAGCCAGGCGCTGAATGCCCGGAAGATTCCTATGGATCAAGCCTTGGTGGTGAGGGGAGACGGGAAAGCGCACGCAGCCGGGGCCGCGCTGGATCACTTGTTGAAAACCCAACGAAGGCCGACCGCGATTGCTTGTTATAACGACATGACGGCGCTGGGGGTAGCGCATCGGGCCCAGGAGCTTGGCATTACGGTTCCCGGAGAACTTTCCGTTACCGGCTTCGATGACATCCCATTCGCCGCATTTGCGGGGCCGCCGCTCACAACGGTCAGGCAGCCGAGGCGGGATATGGGCCGCCAGGCGATGCAACTATTGTTCGCATTGCTGAATGGCGCGCCGGCTGAAAAGACGTACGTGATCAACGGGGAGCTGATCGTGCGAGGCTCAACAGCTCCCTGTTCTGCCTAAGGTCTACCAGGAGATCTGGTCGGGGAAAAATTCGGATACCAGACCTTCATAGAACGGTTTGATTTCTTTCAGATTCGGACGGTCGCGGCCTTTCGAATACAGATCGTACGGATTAAACGCGCGCACCCATTTGAACATGTCTTCATCGTGCTCGTTCATCAGATGGCGATAGGCACCGTGCCTGTGAGCGGAGTAGAACGAGTGGTAGCGAAGCATGTACTGCGCCGACTCCGGCAGGTAGTCGCGAGTCACGCGATAGATATATTCGTCGTGGCCCCATGACAGGTGGACTTTGTCCAGACCGCAGTTCGGGGAGTAGATGCCGTACTCGGTCTGGTATTCGGGAACTTTGCTGTCCGGGTTGTCAGCGAAAAACTCAGGAAACACGATCTGGTCGGAATAGGCGCAGCCGACCGGAAACGTATCGCCTACAACGGCCCACTGCGGCTCGCCGTAAAGGCAGAGGACCTTCCCAAGGTCGTGAACCAAGCCGGTGAGAATGAACCAACGAGGGTGACCATCTTTGCGAATGGCTTCCGCAGTTTGGAGAAGATGCTCGATCTGGGTCAGATCGGTGTCTGGATCGCTGTCGTCAACCAGCTGATTCAGATACTCCGCCATCTCCCAGATGCTTTTCTTTCCACGGAGGAGCCCGCAATACTCTTTCTGCTTGGCCAAAACAAAGTCAAGAGTCTGGTATTTGTGATTTTGCCGATAAAACTCGGTTACTGTCGGGTTCGCATCGGCTTTATAGTTGCGGAATTCTTCTTCGGATTTGCCCTGCTTATATCGCGTCGCGACGAAATCATCCCATTCATCCAGCTCTTTCAGAGGCTGCTGTTCCAACAGAACCTGACTCATGTTCCTGCTCCTACCTAAGATCCATTGATGCACACGTGTGCGTAGAAAGCAAACGAAATCTTTTCTCTTTGCCGTTTGTGCAAGCTAGCCTAAGAGTTTCCTGACACGATGACACGTCTTCTCCTTCCCTTGTTCGCGCTCGCCGGGCTCGCGACCGCTCAGGACGCCCCACCGGAGCTCGGTGCTCACCTCGATTCCGTGATCCAGGATGCTGTTCGGTCAGGGCTGATTCCCGGGGCCGTTCTTGTCGTCGGCCATGGTTCAAAGATCGTGTACCGGAAGGCTTATGGGTCGCGCTCACTGGTTCCGGCCAGGCAGCCGATGACGGTTGACACAATCTTCGATCTGGCGTCGCTCACAAAAGTGGTTGCGACAACGCCCTGCCTAATGAAGCTATTCGAAGAGGGCAAGCTGCGGATTGATGATCCCGTGACCAAGTACCTGCCCGAATTCTTAGGCGGGAAGAGCGACATAACGGTTCGGCTCCTGATGACGCATTTCTCCGGTTTCCAGCCGGACTTCGAGTTAGGGTCCCATTGGAGCGGCTATGAAACCGGGATTCAGAAGGCGCTAGCCGAAAAGCCCATTGCGCCCCCCGGCGCGCGATTCATCTACAGTGACACCAATTTCATCCTGCTGGGCGAGATCGTGCGGCGGCTCTCAGGCATGTCTCTTCCCGATTTCGCGAAACAAACCGTGTATGAACCGCTCGGCATGACCGAAACTGGATTCTTACCCGCGCCAGCCTTACGGTCGCGCATCGCTCCCACGGAGAAAGATCCCGAAACTGGTGTCCCGCTCTGGGGCGTCGTGCATGATCCGAGATCGCGCTATATGGGTGGCGTGGCCGGACACGCCGGCCTTTTCTCGACGGCGGATGACCTGGCCAAATATGCCGGGATGATGCTTGCCATGGGTGAATCCGGTGGACGCCAGATCTTCACTCGGCTTGCCATCCAAAAATTTACCGAGCCGGCAACTCCCGCCGATCAGCCGGTGCTTCGCGGGCTCGGCTGGGACATCGATTCTTCCTACTCGAGCAACCGTGGCGAACTTTATCCGATCGGCTCCTTTGGACACACCGGCTATACCGGAACCTCAATGTGGATCGACCCGAACACGAACAGCTTCGTGATCCTTCTGACCAACGTCGTTCACCCGAATGGAGTGAAGTCGCTGAGCTCGGTCCGTTCACGGGTTGCCACGCTCGTCGCCGCGAACTTCGGAGAAACGGTGCCCCGGACAGTGTCATTGACCGGATACAACGAGACAATCACCGGCGCGGGCGTTCATCGGGTCGTCGCCCGAAACGCAGAGACGTTGACGGGCCTTGATGTCCTCGAAGAGACCGGTTTTAAGGATCTCCTCAGGCAGAGAATCGGCCTGATCACAAATCACACGGGCATCGACCGTCATGGAAAGCGAAACATCGACCAGATGCTCGCCGCCGGCGTGAAAGTGACTCACCTGTTTTCGCCTGAACACGGCATTACGGGGACAGAAGACGCCAACGTTGTGGACACCACGGATCGAAGCACTCGGATACCGGTCACCAGCCTTTACGAGCCGGACCGTCGCCGCCTGACCGCGGAGGAAATGAAGGATCTGGACGCGGTCGTTTACGACATCCAGGATGTGGGGGCTCGCTTCTACACGTATTCGTGCACACTGCTCTACGCCGTAGAGGAGGCCGGCAAAGCAGGAAAGCCGTTCTGGATTTTGGACCGTCCTAACCCGGTCACCGGAACCCACGTCGAGGGGCCCGTGATGCAGAGCGACTTACAATCGTTCGTTGGCTGTTATAACGTGCCCATTCGGTACGGCATGACTTTTGGCGAGCTCGCCACGATGGCGAACCGCGAGCAGCATTGGAATGCTCAGCTTCACGTGGTCACGATGAAAAACTGGGAGCGCGGGGATTGGTTCGATTCCACATCGCTGACGTGGGTGAATCCTTCCCCGAATATGCGCAGTCTGAATGCGGCTCTCTTGTATCCGGCGGTTGCGATGCTAGAGGCCGATAACAACCTTTCGGTGGGACGAGGAACTGATGATCCCTTCGAGCAGATTGGCGCACCCTGGATCGATGGAACAGCTTTGTCCGCTCATTTGAACGCCCGGTTCATTCCGGGCGTTCGAATTTATCCGACTCGGTTTCGGCCTGCCAGCTCGAACTTCGCCGGCATTGTCGTCCCAGGAATCCGCTTTACCGTGACTGATCGGGAAATGTTCGACAGCAGCCGATTCGGAATCGAACTAGCATCGGCGCTCCAGAAGCTCTTTCCGGGTAAGATCGATTTTGAGAAATGCAGATTTCTCATTGGCAATCGCTCCGTGTTAGAGAGCCTCAAGAAGAAGGAAGATGCGTCCGCCATTTGGACCCGCGTTGAGTCCACGGCAGCCGCATTCGCGGGTCGCCGCCTTCCGTACCTGCTTTATTGAACAACAAAAAGGACCTAGACCTCCGCAGCTTGAGCGACCGGCTTGCTCTTCGCTCCAGGCGGACGGCCTCGCTTCCGCGGCTCGGGAAGCGAACTCACTTCGGCATCATCTTCCCCCGGCGTCGTAGAGGAAACATCTTTCAGCCAGGCAGGTGGACGCCCGCGCCGGCGACCACGTCCGCGCGCCAAACGCTCCAAGGTCAGAATTGCCTCTTCTATTTGCTCGCGCTCAAGTCTGAGCTCTGCGAGCATCTTATCCACGTCCAAGATATTGCCTCCTCGCATTTATCCCCGGGTTAGGGGAGTAAATCTGCTAAACCATGGAAGTAATGCGATTACTTCGATTTAGTCGAAGTTTAAAGGTAGTTTGAGACGAATTTCAATACAACTAAGACGTGTTTTGTTTACATCCAGTCCTATTCGAAAATAGTACTGCTGGTACAAATCGCCTTTACAGCGAATTTCGGCCTAAAGTTTGGAAGGACTGCCCTTACGCCAATGCCAGTAGAACGGAACGGACACCGCCATTACAAACAGGCCCATAAGCGATTCCCTAGGTCTGGCGAGCACTGTGTTCAGCAGAAGCAGAGCAGCCATGGCAACGAAAAGTACCGGCACCAGCGGATAACCGATGACCTTGTAAGGGCGAAGAAGACTAGCCCGCTTCCGGCGCAAAACGAAGACGGAAATGGCGGTAAGCAGATATAAAATCCAACTTCCAAAGATGACGTAGTTGTATAGATCGTCGTACCACCCGCTAAGAAGTACGACGCACGACCATACGCAGAGGGATACAACCGCGTTCCCGGGCGTCCGAAACTGCGGATGCACTCGGGCCTGAAATCGAAAAAACAGGCCGTCTCGCGCCATCGCATACGGGACGCGGGCACCGGACAGGATAGAGCCGTTCAGCGCGGCAAAGATGGACAACAACACAGCTACGGTCACGGCTCCGGCTGCGCCTGTCCCGTAGATCCGCGCCATCATGTCTGCAGCCACGCGACGGCTTTCTGACACTTCGACGGGTCCAAGAATATAGAAATAAGCGGTATTGACCAGGAGATATGTCGCAATTACCACAACCGTTCCCCCAATCAGCGATCGCGGCAGGTTGCGCTGCGGGTCCCGAATCTCTGACGAGACCATGCTGACGTTGTTCCATCCGTCATACGCCCAGAGCGCACTGACCATAGCGGCAAAAAATCCGGTGATGCCGCCGACGCTTGGAGCGGACTGGAAGAAGTGGGTCCAATCGCCCTTACCTGATCCAAGCCCAATGAGGATCACTCCGGCGATGAGGACCATTTTGAGAACTGTCGCAAAAACCTGCAGGTTCCCGCCGGACCGTACACCGAAATAATTGACCACGCCCAGAACCAGGATCATGGCTATGGCAAACAGCTGCCCATATCGAATCTCGAGCAGCGTCCAGCCAGGGCCGATGTGAAAAGGAGTGATCAGGACTGGTTTAGAGAATGCCGGGATAAACGCGGACAAATACGTATAAAAGCCGGCGGCAAGCGTCGCAATTGATCCACTCTTAGCTACCCAGAATTGCGTCCAGCCGTACAAGTAGCCCCAAAAGGGCCCATAAGCCTTGGTCAGGTAAACGTATTCGCCTCCCGCTTCCGGCATCGCCGCCGCCAATTCCGCGTAGGTCAAGGCTCCGAATAGGCTCAACAGCCCCGCAACAATCCAGACGACGAACAACTCGCGGACCGACCCGACATTGCGAATCATGGCTGATGGAACGAGGAAAACGCCGCTTCCGATCACCGTGCCGACTACGATGGACGCTGCGCTGGGAAGTCCGAGCGCTCTTTGAAGAGTTGGTCCACTTCCTCCAGCATTCTCCTCGTTTGCGTGTTGCCCGCCGACGGAAATGTCTCGCTCGGGCATCTCAAGACTCCGCGAGCATCGGCGTTCTCTCGCGGACGAGCAAGCTGAAGACATAGCCGACCACGAAGGTTACTGAGGCACCGATCAAGACATACCAGGTGTACGCGACATGCGAGCGCATCACCAGTGTGGCCAGAAAACCCGCGCTCATTCCCACAATCGCGGCCCATTCACCGGGCCGGCGCGTTAGAACGCCCAGAAGGAAAACCCCGAGCAAGGCTCCGTACAGAACGGAAGCGATGGAAAGCCCCGATTCGAGAACTCGTCCCCAGTGACGGGCCAAAAGAGCAACCCCAAAAAGAATAACGCTCCACACGACAGTAGCCCAGCGAGCCAACCGAAGGTAAAAGAGCTCTGGCTTATTCGGCCTTTGGGGGCGGAGGAAGTCCATGATGGTGGTCGAGGCCAGAGCATTCAACGCGGCGCTCAGATTCGACATAGCAGCGGCCAGAATGGCTGCAATTGCCAACCCCGCAAGGCCCGGCGGGAAATTATTCCAAATGAATTTGGGATAGATCTCCTCGATGACCGAGGGTACCGAGCGTCCGGTGTCTCCATAGTAGACAAACAGTAGGACGCCGATGGTGAGAAACAAGGTGAACTGGACGAGAATCACGATCCAGCTCGAAAACAAAGCCAGGCGGCTCTCAGCCTGACTTCTGGCCGACAGCAACCGTTGAACCAGCAACTGTTCCGTTCCGTGACTGGCAGTGGTAAGAAAACAACCGCCGAGCAAACCGGCCCAGAAAGTGTAGCTCCGCATGAAGAAACTCGAGGACAGCGCAACACGGAAATCGAAGACCTGGAACTTTCCGTGCGCACGCCCGACTTCCAAGACGTGTGACCAGCCACCCGGAATGAGATGAAGCATCAGGAAAAAACTAGCGATGGCACCGGCGATATAAAGGACCATCTGGACAACATCTGTCCAAATGACCGCGGTCATTCCGCCCTCAAACGTATAGAAGAGCGTAAGAGCCACAATCACGAAAATGGAAGTCAGTTCGCCGGTTCCGAGCACGACTGAGACTACGATCGAGACGGCGAAAACGCGTAAACCTTCGGCAAGCGCTCGAAGGAGAAAGAAGGTACCGGCGGCGAATTTTCGCACGCGCGGACCGAACCGGCGCTGCATGAGCTCATAGGCGGTAAACATTTCGCCTCGAAAGTACTGGGGAAGA
>JBJMGJ010000398.1:0-9506 GCA_045807965.1 Bryobacteraceae bacterium
GGCGTAACCGCGTGTAGGCGGCCCTGCGAACGACGCGCATGCCGCTCGCCGTGTCACGGATGTACTGGCCCGAGAGCGCTGTTAAAAGCCCCGCAAAGAAGATATTCCCTGCTCGTCGTACGAGGGGCATTTCAGAGCTGCCGTTCAGTCTGCAGCCAAGAGCGACATCCGCTCTCTGACACATAAGAGCTTGAGCCAAGTCACCGAAGAATTTCGGGTCACACGTCCCGTCGGCATCTAAAAATCCCAGAAGATCGGCGTCAGACTCAACCCAGGCTTGCTGGATGGCCGCACCGTACCCGCGATTCTCCGGGAATACGATGAGCTTGATTCGGTCGATGTACTTACCCGCCAGACTCACGGTGCGGTCCGTCGATCCATCACTTACAACAGTGATCTCGACTTCAGTGATCGGAGACCGGGCAATGATGTGGGGGCGCGCCTGCAGTGAGCGCTCAATCGTGGCCTCAATGCTGTCTTCTTCGTTCAGAGCTGGGATTGCAATCAAGAGCTTCATCGGACTAAGTTAGAAGAGTTTTTCCTTTGAGTGGGAACGAGTACTTCGAGAGATCTCAGGCATGAAAAGGCATATATGTACCAGGACGAAAACTTCTGACGATGCACTTTCTCTCGATGCAGGCACGAAGAAGCATAGATTCTGGCGTTTAATGACTCACTCTTGCCAGATCATCGAGACGATTCCGGACGGCCTGCATCTTAGGTATCGCCATCTTCGCTCCGCGATTCTGACCTCGCGAGATTAGCCGACTTGAGAACGCGCTCAACGGCTTTGCCTGTCGCCCAGGAAAGATGATGTCTGCGATCGACCTAAGTGCCATTTTAGCGCGGCTGTCTTGATTCCGTTCGTGCCGGCGGCCCTTGTCTTCCACTCGCGAGGAATTCGATCACCTTCTACCTGAGGAGATGTTTGCTGTCGGACCGCATCGGCTAGCTGGCGGCTGAGCTTCTGTCGCTTTCGAAACTCAATTCTTCTATCTGGTAACGACTTCACCCGAGAGACGCGCGACTCCCACCCGCGCATAAAGCTTCACTGGACTACCCTGTATTGAGTAGATCAGCTTCCAGCGATCAGGACTGCTCTCCACTACTTTCGGAAAGTAAGTATTGAAGTTATCGCTCATCAGCAGATCCTCCACGATGACAAAGCTTACCGGCACGGTATCAACGAGTTTCTGGACCTTGTCTGCATTGGTGTTCAACGGCGGTATGATCGCTTTGAACCCCGATCGGATATAAACCCACTGTGGCATTGTCACTGCAATGACCGACCTCCGGTCCGCACGACTGCCGAGCCACCGCAGAATTTCGTCTGTATCTGCGTATTCTCCTGAGCTATGCATGATGTTGTACGATCTCTCTCGACCTGAAGCATCTTTGTAGTGCGTGGTACTCAAAAAGTTCCGAAGTCCGCTCTGAAGAGCGAAACAGGTTTCACAAAAGGCGAAAGCCATGATCATGACTCGGATTGGCTTGAGATTGCGAGTGATTAGTGTCGGTAGCACGCGGATGGCTGTTTCCGGCAGTCCTTCGAAGGCGGTTAGAAAGGCCAACAAAAGTAAAGGCACTATGGGGGCCAGGTAACGGGAGAATTGACCGGGCCAAGGAGTTGAGCAGATGGCAGCGACGGTAAGCAATACGGCTGACGCAACAAGCCACTGCCTTTTAAGCGCAAGGTTCAGAACACCCAGCAGCACGAGTAAACCCAAGCAATAAAGCAAAACCTTGAAGGGCCAAGCGGGAACGACGCGTTTCTTCAGTACGCGGTTTATTGTGTTAACGTGAGTTTCGAAAAATCCTTCCCGAGCTGTAATTGACTCGCCTAACGCAGTTGGAATCGCAATAGCATTCTGAGTGAATCGCAAGACAAGATCACGCAACGTGAGCTTCCCCAGGTCTGGCTTGAACGGATCCTTCAGTTGCATATTCACCGCATAGCTCACGTTGTAAAACATCGATGGATCGCGTTGATAGGCGTAATAGGGCCGTTTGTAATCCGGCGCAGATTCCACAATGTGCACGTACGATAGCCATGCAACGATGGGAGTAAGTGCGATCAGTGCTCGGACTGCAGCCGCACGAAAATGCCTTCGGAAAAGCGCATCGGCGACCCAGGCAGCTAGAAGGGCGATTCCCATGCTGCGGAGAAGATAGCCCGCGATAGCGAATGCCGGAGTAAGATACCTTGTCCAGCTTCGTCCATTCTTGCGGAGATAAGTCCACGCGAAGAACACGGTTGCTACGCCAAACGGGAGTTCGGCAAAACAGAGCGTAGACAGGAAAACCATGACATAGCTGAGCATGCAGATCATGGCCAGCCAGAAGGAGTATATTCGCGAGAAGAATGTTCGTGCCAAAAAGAAAGCGCCGCACACGTAAATAAGCGAGAGCAGTATCCAGGTCCGACGCAGCGCTATACCGACTCGTACAATATCGCTAGAGGACAGCAACTTCTCATGTGCCGCAACAATCAAGGGGAGAAGTGGAGGATATTGATCCGCACGGATTTCTCCGGGCTCATTCAAAAGGCGATAGCCTTTACCTTCAGCGAGAGACGTTCCCAGGATGTAGTAAGTTCCGGCATCCCAACGATAATCGAGCGGCCCATTCCATCTTGGAATCCAGCTCAAGAGCGTCAGGATGCACAGCGCAATAGCACAAAGCGCGTCGGCCTTGCCGGTCGAGACACGCTCTTGCCCATCTATTCCGGTTGCAGAGCGCGAAGCGTTTCCGCCCCCCGCGCTTTCGAGGGCTACAGCTTTAATCATTAAAGCTCCATGATCTCGAATCCGGGGCAACGAAGCTAGTTGTACCAGTACGTTCTGAGCAGTATTCCCGGGTGGTGCTGTCATTGCTATGCCGCCTTGAAGCTATCTACACTCGAAATAGGTGAATTTGCAGAAGATTTTAGTCACCGGTGGCGCTGGTTATATCGGTAGTCATACGGCAAAGGCTCTGGCCGCGGCCGGATATGTCCCAATCGTAATTGACGATCTTTCAACCGGGAATGAATGGGCCGTGCAGTGGGGCCCGCTTGTAAAAGGAAACATCGCCGATGAGTCGCTGGTTCGACGCACAATCGAGCGATACGACGTGCGTGCGGCAATTCACCTCGCGGCGAGTGCTTACGTTGGTGAATCCATGAGCGACCCTCGAAAGTACTTCCAGAACAATGTCAACAACTCCCTGAAGCTCCTGGATGCTCTCCTTGCCGGAGGCGTGACCCAATTGATCTTCTCGTCTAGTTGCGCGGTGTACGGAATACCCCAATCCGACGACTTGAACGAGGATCATCCGCAAGCGCCAGTGAATCCTTATGGCGAAAGCAAGGTCTTCATCGAAAGGGCCTGCCAGTGGTATGACACCGCATACGGACTGCGCTACGTCTCGTTGCGATACTTCAACCCGGCTGGAGCTGATTCGTCCGGCGAAATCGGAGAGAGTCATGATCCCGAAACACATCTGATTCCGTTGGCGATTGGTACAGCGCTCGGTCAGTACCCCGAGCTCAATGTTTACGGGACCGACTTCCCCACTGCGGATGGAACAGCCGTGCGGGACTACATTCACGTTTCGGATGTTGCTGCCGCTCACGTTTCTGCGCTGCAGTACTTGGAAGCAGCCGGAAAGAGCGTCCCGATTAATTTGGGAGCGGGCAGAGGTGCTTCCGTTCGCGAGGTGATCGAAGCGGTTGAGCGCGTTTCAGGCCGGTCCGTCGCCACCCGAGAAGAGGCCAGGCGTGCTGGTGATCCGCCTGTGCTGGTAGCCTCCGCTCAACGCGCCGAAGAAGTTCTTGGTTGGAAGCCGGCGTTTCGGGATCTCGACTGCATTATTGCCACGGCTTGGAATTGGGCCATGGCACAAAGTCGGCTTGAGCGGAGAGAGAATCAGCTGTTGTCTTCGCAAACGTGTTAATGCGATTGCGACCGCGCATTGGACCGCGGTTCTCAATGTGCTGCCGGTACCTGGATCAACTCGTTTGGCGGTGAGGGTGAGATTCGAACTCACGGAACCCGTAAAGGTTCAACGGTTTTCGAGACCGCCGCATTCGACCACTCTGCCACCTCACCGTCTCGAACTTATCCCAAGATACCAGGATCCGGGCTTTACCAGCCTAGAACGGTCGCGAAAATCAGTGGAGCCACAATAGACGCGTCAGATTCGATCAAATACTTGGGCGTATCAATGCTCAACTTTTCCCACGTAATTTTCTCGTTCGGCACAGCTCCCGAGTAGGAGCCATAGCTCGTCGTGGAGTCGCTGATCTGGCAAAAATAGCTCCACAGTGGCGTGTCCTCGCGCTCGAGGTCTTGCCGGAGCATTGGGACGACACAGATTGGAAAATCGCCGGCGATCCCGCCGCCGATCTGGAAAAAACCGATGGAAGCCGACTTCGAAGTCGTTGTGTACCAGTCGGCCAGCGACATCATATACTCGATGCCGGTCCGCACCGTGTGAACGTTCTTAACGTCTCCTGAAATGCAGTGGCCCGCATACATGTTGCCGAGCGTCGAGTCTTCCCAACCCGGCACGAAAATCGGCAGGTTTCGTTCCATGGCCGCAAAAAGCCAGGAGTCTTTCGTGTCGATCTGGAAACTCTTTTGTAGATCCGGCGATTGCAGGATCCTGTAAAAGAACTCGTGAGGGAAGAACCGGTGTCCGCTCGCGTCGGCGGCCATCCACTCTTTCAGGATGACGCTCTCAATGCGGCGCATTGCCTCTTCTTCCGGAATACACGTATCCGTCACACGATTCATGTGCTTGTCGAGCAACCGTTGCTCGTCTTCGGGCCGCAGATCGCGCCAATTGGGCACACGCTCGTAGAAGTCATGGGCAACCAGATTGAAGACATCCTCTTCGAGGTTCGCTCCCGTACAGGAAATCCCATGTATTTTGTCCTGCCGGATCATCTCCGCAAGGGAAACTCCAAGCTCAGCCGTGCTCATCGCTCCCGCGAGGGTGAAAAACATCTTGCCGCCGCCCTCGAGATGGCGCGCGTAGCCTTCAGCCGCATCGATCACCGAGGCCGCATTGAAATGCCGGAAATGATGCTTGAGAAAACTGGAAATCGGACCTTGGTTCATCGCTTTTACTACCGTACCCTGTTAGCCATTGCTGTTTCATGAGTTGATAAGCTTTGACAGAATACGCAGTTTGCGTGCTTGCGTCCGTCATGGACCGACCCGGCTACCCCGGTTCGCTCCGATCACACCTTGCAAACCGAAACAAGTTCAGTTAAGAAACGCGTTCCTGCTCTCGGCGCCTCCGCTGTTATCGCATTCGCCATGCTCATCAGCCGTATCACGGGGCTGCTGCGAGAGACGGTGGTTGCTCACTTCTTTGGCGCAAGCTATGTCGCCGATGCCTTTCGCGGAGCGTTTCGCATTCCGAACATGCTCAACAATCTGTTCGGGGAAGGCGTCCTTTCCGCGTCGTTCATCACGGTCTATGCGCGGCTGCGGGCGCTGGGCAAGGACGACGAAGCTCGGCAGGTTTCGGCGGTCGTGTTCGGCACCTTGGCCCTTCTTTGTTCTCTGCTGGTGTTCGCCGGGATTTTGCTTGCTCCGTTCTTAACGGATGTGATCGTTCCGGGATTCCAGGGTCGCGAACGTGCGTTAACTGTTCAAATCATTCGCATTCTCTTTCCGGGCACTGGATTTTTGGTTCTTGGAGCGTGGTGCCTGGGAGTTTTGAATAGCCACCGCTCATTCCTGCTGCCATACGTTGCGCCGGTCGCGGCGAACCTCATCATGGTGGCGGCGCTTTTCGCTTTTCACCGTGGAGCGTCACAGGAAGAGCTGATCTTGAAGCTGTCGTGGGCGTTCGTTCTGGGCAGCGCTGCCCAATTTCTAATTCAGGTCCCTAAAGTTCTGCGGCTGCTCCCTCGATTCCGCCCTTCGCTTCGGATTAACTCGCCAGACGGGCGCACGGTCATTAATAATTTCGTGCCGATCTTCCTTAGCCGCGGCGTGGTCCAGATAAGCGCTTACGTCGACCAGATGATCGCGAGCTGGTTGCCCCAAGGAGCCGTCGCGCAGTTAGGCTACGGCCAAGTTATCTCCCTTCTTCCCATCAGCCTCTTCAGCATGTCGGTCTCGGCTGCTGAATTGCCGGCGCTTTCGAGCGCAACCGGAACGGCGGAGGAGGTCGCTTCCACGCTGCGCAACCGACTATCGAATGGCCTTCGCCGAATTGCCTTTTTTACCATTCCCTCCGCTGTTGCTTTTCTGTTGCTTGGGGACGTCATCGCAGGTGCAATCTACCAGTCGGGACGCTTCACGCACACAGACTCTCTTTACGTTTGGGCGGTACTGGCCGGATCGTCCATTGGCCTTCTCGCCAGTTCGCTTGGCCGGCTATACTCGTCCGGCTTTTACGCCCTACTCGACTCCCGGACGCCGCTTCGGTTTGCGATCATTCGGATCGCGCTAACAACCTGCCTGGGATTCTTGTTCGCGCTCGAGCTTCCGAAATGGCTTGGCATTGATCCCCAATTAGGTGTAGCGGGACTGACCGCGTCTGCCGGAATCGCGGGCTGGGTGGAATTCGTGCTCTTACGCCGCGCGCTGAACGGCCGCATCGGAAAAACCGGTATTCCTGCCGAGTTCCTCGTTCGGCTCTGGCCCTCCGCATTCGTCTCGGGAGCCGTTGCTTACTTCTCGAAAAGCTATTTCGCTCCGGGTCATCCTCGAATACAGGCCGCGTTGGTACTTCCGCTGTTCGGACTGCTGTATTTCGGAGGGACACACCTACTCGGGGTGGAAGAAGCCAAGCATCTGACGGGAAGAGTTTTACGGCAGCTTCGGAGGGGCTAATAGATCGCCAGTCAATCTGGCGATTTGCAGGTCCTCTTGCGACGGAATAACGGAAAGCTCAAACTTTCCGGCGAAGGCTAATCCGGCCGCGAGGTCATTTCTGAGATCAGTATTGTTTTCTCCGATTCCGCCGGCAAATACGAGCCGGTCCAAGCCGCCTAACGCCGCCGTCATCTCCGCAATCGCTTTCTTCACCTGGTAGCTAAACATGCGCAGAGCGAGATCGGCGCGCGCGTCACTGTGGCGTAGTTCGAGCAGCTTTCGAACGTCGCTTGTCTTTCCTGAGACGCCCAACAGACCGGACTCGTGATCAAAAAGGCTAGACAACCGGTCGATATCAGCAACCCCATGCCGCAGCAGGAACAGCAGCACACCCGGATCGAGATCGCCGCATCGCGTCCCCATCATGATGCCGCCAGTCGGCGTTAAGCCCATCGTGGTATCGATTGACTTCCCGTTCTTGATTGCTGTCACGCTACAACCATTGCCCAAATGAGCGACCACCAGCTTCTCTGGTACCTTTTTTATCTGCGCCAGTATCGATTCGAGCGATAATCCATGGAATCCAAAACGCTCCACGCCGAGTTCGCGTACGCCTACGGGAAGAGCGAAACATCGGGCCACGTCCGGCAGGGTTCGGTGGAACACCGTATCCAAGCAAATAACTTGAGGTAACTCCGGAAAGCGGCTTTGAACTTCTTTCAGAACGGCAAGAGCGGCAGGTATATGGAGCGGCGCAAAGGGGATTGCGTTTTCAAGGATCGACGTGGTTTCGGCCTGGACTACCTGATGGTCGCGCAACTTGGGCCCGCCGTGGACAAACCGGTGTCCTGCCGCATCTGGCTTCGGAATGCCACTTTCCTTCATGGCCCGAAGAGCTTCATGAAGGGCGGCCTGATGATCCTGAACCGCCATGACCCACTTATGCTTGTCGGCGTTCGGCGAATCTCGGAACCAGAACTGGGCCTGAGCAGTACCGATCTCCTCGGCTTCCCCCTCACATATAAGCGAAACATTCTCCGCCGCCTGATATAGACCGAACTTCAGAGACGAGGAACCGCAATTCAGGGCAAGTACACTGCGGCATGCGGCAGACGTCAAGCCTGCCACTTCCAATCGCGTACTTCAGGAAGATCCTGGCCATGGGCCATCACGTAATCCTTATGGCGTTGCAGATTATCTTCCAGCCACTCTTTGGTGCTTCTCACCATGTGTTCTAGCCGCGAAATCCGCCGGACGGCATCGAAAGCAAGTGTGAAGCGGTCCATCTGATTCAGCACCGTCATGTCAAACGGTGTAGTCGTCGTGCCTTCCTCCTTGTAGCCGCGGACGTGAAAGTTATCGTGGTTATGCCTGCGGTAGACCAGGCGATGAATCAGCCAGGGATAACCGTGGAACGCAAAGATGACAGGCTTATCACGAGTGAAAAGAGCATCAAAATCTTCGTCCGCCAAGCCGTGAGGGTGTTCGCTCGAAGGCTGTAGCGTCATGAGGTCGACTACGTTGACAACGCGAACCTTGACATCGGGAACCAGCTTTCTCAATTGCATAACCGCTGCAAGCGTCTCCATTGTGGGCACGTCACCCGCGCAGCCCATCACAACATCCGGATCTCCTTCGTCATTACTGGCCCAGGCAAATATACCGGCGCCCTTCGTGCAGTGACGAACTGCGGCCTCCATGTCCATCCACACCGGAGCAGGCTGCTTACCAGCGATGATCAGGTTGACGTAGTTTCGACTGCGCAGACAGTGGTCGGCTACCGACAATAGGGTGTTTGCGTCCGGTGGAAGATAGATGCGAACGATATCCGCTTTTTTGTTGGCCACATGATCGATGAAGCCGGGATCCTGATGCGAAAAGCCGTTATGATCTTGCCGCCAGACATGGGAAGACAGCAGGTATGTTAACGAGGCAATCGGTTTGCGCCATGGCAGTTTCTTGGTCGTCTTCAGCCATTTCGCATGCTGATTGAACATCGAATCAATGATATGAATGAACGCCTCATAGCAGGAGAAGAACCCATGCCGGCCCGTGAGCAGGTAGCCTTCGAGCCAGCCTTGACACATGTGCTCACTTAGGACCTCCATGACGCGGCCATGGGTAGAGAGGTTCTCGTCGACTTTCTCCATTTCCGCCATCCACTCTTTTCCTGTGACTTCGTAGACGGCTTCCAGGCGGTTGGAAGCCGTCTCGTCGGGCCCGAAGAGACGAAAATTGCGCGCATCCAAATTAAGCTTCATCACGTCGCGCAGGTACTTGCCCAATACCCTCGTGGCTTCAGCCGTTGTTCCTCCCGGCTGTGCCAGCGCGATCGCATAGTTCTCGAAATCGGGGAGAACAAGATTATTCAGAAGAAGCCCGCCATTTGCGTGCGGGTTCATTCCCATGCGCCGTTCGCCCTTCGGTGCAACTTCCGCTAAATCCTGACGTAGTGTGCCGTCGCTGCTGAACAGACTGTGCGGCTCATAACTGCGCATCCAACTTTCGAGCATTTGCAGATGCTCCGGATTGCTCGATACGCCATCCAGCGGAACCTGGTGCGCGCGCCAGGTTCCCTCCACTGGCTTTCCGTCCACCGTTTTCGGGCCGGTCCAACCCTTGGGCGTGCGCAGGATCAATAGGGGCCAACGCGGTCGCTCCGTTTCCGTTCGGTTTCTTGCCTCGGACTGA
>JBJMGJ010000399.1:0-4924 GCA_045807965.1 Bryobacteraceae bacterium
GAAACAGAATAGGCTATGACGGATTTGGTGCGATTGAGCACCGGATGTTCTGGGCTCCAACCACTCGCAGCGCGCGCAATGCGCAGTTTCACGGTTCCGCGTTCCGTAAATTTCAAAGCATTCGACAACAGATTCTTTAGGATTTGCTGGAGGCGCTTGGGATCTGTTCGAGATGCTTCGTTGTGCAAATTCCGATCGACATCAATGACGAAGTCCAGCCCCTTACCATCAGCAACGTGTTTGAATGTGCGCGCACAGTAGTCACGAACCTCGGCAAAAAGCACTTCGCGGATTTCGACATCGATTTTCCCCGACTCGATCTTGCTCAGATCGAGAATGTCGTTGATTAGAGCAAGCAGATCTGTGCCCGAACTGTGGATTGTTTCGGCATACTTGACTTGCCGCGGAGTCAGATTCTTGTCCGCATTTGATGAGAGTGTCTGCGCAAGCAAGAGCACATTATTCAACGGTGTGCGGAGCTCGTGGCTCATATTAGCCAAAAACTCAGATTTGTACTTCGAAGTCGTCGCGAGTTGCTCGGCCTTTTCCTCCAATGCAGCCCTTGCTTGCTCCACTTCCCGGTTTGTCGCTTCGACTTCCGTCTTCTGCTCAGCCAAAAGATGTGCTTTTTCTTTGAGCTCAGCATTCGTCGTCTGCAGCTGCTCAGCCAACGCTTGACTCTGCTTCAGGAGTTCCTCGGTGCGCATGGTTGCCGCGATGGTATTGAGGACAATTCCGAGGCTCTGTGTGATTTGGTCGAGAAGCGCCAAATGGATGTCGTTGAACATCGCGAGAGAAGCCAATTCGATAACCGCCTTGGCCTGGCCCTCGAACAACACGGGCAAAACCACGATGCTCGCAGCCGTCGCTTCGCCCAATGAGGAACTAATCTTCGTGTAGTCTCTCGGCACGTTCGTAATCAACATGCGCCGCTTTTCGAGCGCGCACTGTCCGACGATTCCTTCTCCCGCTTGAACCCGCTCCGGTACATTGCCGTTGCCTAAAGCGTAAGCGGCAAGCAACTTAAGAGTATTTTCCTCTTCGGCCACATAAACCGTCCCGCATTGGGCTTGCACGAGCGGGCTGAGCTCTGATAGCAGAAGCTTCGCGACGGTTACCAAATCCCTCTGGCCCTGCAGCATGCCCGTAAACTTCGCAATGTTGGTCTTGAGCCAATCCTGATTCTGATTCTGGCGCGTCGTCCGCGCCAGCGTGCGGATCATCTCATTGATGTTGTCCTTGAGCGCGGCAACTTCTCCCTTTGCTTCGACCGAGATGGTCCTGGTAAGATCACCGCTCGTCACGGCGTTGGCAACGTCCGCGATCGCCCGTACTTGATTGGTTAGGTTCGCAGCGAGTTGATTGACGTTGTCGGTCAAATCCCGCCAAATACCTGCCGCTCCCGGTACACGAGCTTGCCCGCCCAATTTGCCTTCGACACCCACTTCACGGGCGACGGTCGTGACCTGATCGGCAAAAGTCGCCAGAGTATCGATCATGCCATTGATCGTGTAGGCCAGCTCTGCGATCTCACCTTTTGTCTCAAGAACTAATTTCCGCTTCAGATCGCCGTTTGCGACCCCCGTCACTACTTTGGCAATCCCGCGAACTTGAGTCGTCAGATTGGCCGCCATCGAGTTGACGTTTTCGGTAAGATCTTTCCAGGTTCCGGCCACACCCCTCGCTTCAGCCTGCCCGCCCAGCTTGCCTTCGGTCCCCACCTCGCGCGCTACACGCGTTACTTCGGAGGCAAAGCTATTCAGCTGATCCACCATGGTGTTGATCGTATTCTTCAACTCCAGAATCTCTCCCTGGACATCTACGGTGATCTTGCGCGAGAGATCTCCATTGGCAACCGCGGTAGTGACCTGAGCGATGTTCCGGACCTGGTTAGTGAGATTTGAGGCCATGTAGTTGACCGAATCCGTCAAATCCTTCCAGGTACCGGCTACGCCGGGAACGTACGCTTGGCCACCCAGTTTGCCCTCAGTGCCCACTTCTCTCGCAACTCGCGTCACTTCTGAAGCAAACCCGTTGAGCTGATCCACCATTCTGTTTACGGTGTTTTTTAATTCCGAGATTTCGCCTCGCGCATCAACGGTAATCTTCCAGCTAAGATCCCCGTTCGCCACTGCGGTAGTCACCTGAGCGATGTTCCGAACTTGGCTTGTCAGGTTTGAAGCCATTGAATTGACGCTATCGGTGAGGTCCTTCCAGGTCCCGGCAACGCCTCTCACGTCCGCTTGGCCGCCTAGTTTCCCATCCGTCCCCACTTCTCGAGCCATACGGGTGACTTCCGAGGCGAACGAACTGAGCTGATCCACCATGGTGTTCACGGTATTTTTCAGCTCCGATATCTCGCCACGCACGTCTACGGTGATCTTCCGGCTAAGATCGCCCTTCGCCACTGCCGTCGTTACCTCGGCTATGTTGCGAACCTGAGCGGTAAGATTGCCAGCCATGGAATTCACCGAGTCGGTCAAATCCTTCCAAGTACCGGCTACATCGCGCACATCCGCTTGGCCGCCCAGTTTACCTTCGGTTCCAACCTCTCGCGCTACCCGCGTGACCTCGGATGCAAAACCGTTGAGCTGGTCCACCATCGTGTTGATTGTGTTCTTCAGCTCGAGGATCTCGCCGCGCGCGTCTACGGTAATTTTGGTAGACAAGTCTCCTTTGGCAACAGCCGTGGTCACACTGGCAATGTTACGGACCTGATTCGTCAAGTTGCCGGCCATGGAGTTCACGCTTTCGGTGAGATCTCTCCACGTTCCCGCAACACCTTTCACCTCCGCTTGTCCCCCCAGCTTCCCCTCAGTTCCAACCTCCCGCGCGACTCGCGTGACCTCGGAAGCAAAGCTGTTGAGCTGAACCACCATCGTGTTGATCGTGTTCTTCAGCTCTAGAATCTCGCCGTGAACATTCACCGTTATTTTTCGGGAAAGATCCCCCTTAGCTACTGCGGTCGTCACTTCGGCAATATTTCGCACCTGAGCCGTGAGGTTTCCCGCCATCGAATTGACGGAATCGGTGAGATCTTTCCACGTGCCAGCCACGCCTCCCACATCGGCTTGACCGCCCAGTATCCCCTCGGTTCCGACTTCTCGTGCCACTCGCGTCACCTCGGACGCAAAGCTATTCAGCTGATCCACCATAGTGTTGATCGTGTTCTTCAGCTCGAGGATCTCGCCCTTCACGTCAACAGTGATCTTGCGGCTCAAATCGCCCTTCGCCACAGCGGTAGTCACTTCTGCAATGTTGCGAACTTGGGCAGTCAAATTGCCCGCCATGGAGTTGACCGAATCCGTAAGGTCTTTCCAGACGCCTGCAACGCCCTTTACCTCTGCTTGCCCGCCCAACTTTCCTTCCGTACCGACTTCGCGGGCCACGCGAGTGACTTCGGAAGCGAACGAACTGAGCTGATCCACCATGGTGTTGATCGTGTTCTTCAGCTCGAGGATCTCGCCTTGCACATCCACGGTGATCTTACGGCCCAAGTCGCCTTTCGCCACCGCGGTTGTCACTTCTGCGATATTGCGTACCTGGGCAGTCAGATTGCCGGCCATCGAGTTCACGGAATCCGTGAGATCTTTCCAGACGCCAGCAACGCCTTTCACCTGCGCCTGACCACCCAGTTTGCCCTCGGTTCCTACTTCTCGCGCCACCCGTGTCACTTCCGATACAAACGAGTTCAACTGCCCGACCATGGTATTGACTACCCGCGCGCTGCGTAAGAATTCGCCTCTCAGAGGTCGCCCATCGGCCTCCAGTTCCATGGTTTGGGACAAATCGCCCTTGGCAACAGCTCCGACGATTCGGACTACCTCTGTCGAGGGCTGGACTAGGTCACCGATCAAGCCATTCACTGCCTCGATGCACTCCGCCCAGCCGCCGGACACTGGCCCCACAGACGCGCGATTGTTAATCTTGCCTTCTTTACCAACCTCACGATTGATCCGTGCAAATTCGCGGGTTAAGTGCTCGATCCGTCTAAATGTCTGGTTCAATGCATCGAAGACCTTCCCGGCCATCCCGGTCGACTCTACCGGTAACCGCACTCCTAAATTTCCGTCGTTGAAAGCCGTCACTGTGCTGAGTAAGATACTGCTATCCAGTACATCGGCCGAAAGTGATGACGTAGTAGGCATATATTTGGCTCCTTTGCCTCGAACAGACGATCTTAGACCTTTACAGAGGACCAAAATGACGCGTTCACAGAACTTTCCATCCTGGGTGAAATGCTCATGCATTCCGTTCTAACCTTGCGGCCGGGTTCCTACAACACCGCTCTTTGATAAAGCAGCTTCGGATTCTAGAGCTCGGACGAATGCGATGACTCAGGCGATCGGGTCGGTTCTCTCTCGAAGCAACAGAGAGGAACACGTGCCGTCCCTCAGGAATGATTTATTCATTATGCACGGCAATGAGCCGAGCTCCACGCCAAGCCCGGTTAGGCATCGCACACTTGCGCTCCGTTTCTCGAACGCCCTTACTATCTCAGATTGATCCCACGCGTCACGAATAGTGCTTGAACGTACGCGTCAGACGAAGCCATCTGTTAAGGGGGGCACGAGAGTGCTGAAGTTGGGAGATGAACCCAAAGCAGACCGAAGGAGTGCGGCGTCGTAGGAGCCGGGCGGAAATTGAGCAGTTACTAAAGGAATACGAGGCCAGCGGGTTGGGGCGGCAAGCGTTTTGTAACAAACATGGGCTGTCGTTATCGACGCTGAGCAGGCACCAGAAGCGGAGACAGTTGCAGGCGGAAAGCGCGAGAGCCAGCCGTTTGTTGCCGGTGGAGATTGCTCCGGCCCAGCAGGCAGAGGTAGGGCTAAAGGGTGGCGAGCTGCACCTTTTTCTGTCTACTGGTCGGATGATCGAAGTGTGTGGCGGATTCGACGCGCAGGTGTTGCGGCAGCTGGTGCGA
>JBJMGJ010000400.1:0-6627 GCA_045807965.1 Bryobacteraceae bacterium
ACGCCATTTCGTAATGCTCAATTTTCTGTGCGGAAGCGAGTAACCCCGCATCACGCACCGGTCCTTCTTCTGATTCGCTGACGATATTCTCACCAGAACCAATGAGCGCGGTGGTGATCGCATCTTTCTTGTCATCGACGTCTCCATTATTTACCTCGCCGATGAGTTCGTGCAAACGACTTACGTGTACCTGGGTCTCCTGCAGGTGGGATTGGAACGCCTGCTTCAGTTGTTGATCGCTGGCGTGATTGATCATGCTCTGCAGACCTTTGACGATCTGATTCTCGGTGGATAGGAGATAGCGCAGCTGTAGCGTATATAGAGATTGGAAGTTCTTGATGTCGTTGGGTGTAAGCAGGCCCATGTAAATACCTCGAAGGATGTTAGCGACATCCCTTCCGTTAGAGGACACCCCGACTCGCCAGTTTCGGGCCACTCCGCCCGTACTTCCACGGACAACGGCGCCGTTCGAGCGACCAGGTCTTCAAGATGAGCAGTTCAGGAATCTCGGCGGGGCGCGCCTTTGCTTACGCCAACCCGTGAAGATCGATGCGATCTTTCTCGCTGATCAACTCTTTGATACGGATCCCGTAGTTCCCCTTCACCGAAACGATCTCACCCTTCGCGACGATAGTTCCGTGAACGATCAGATCGGCGTGATCATCCACCTCCTGGTCCAGTTCGATAACGGAACCCGAGACAACCTTCAACAAGTCGCGAAGAGGCATTTGCGTTCGCCCCAGAGCCACGGAGATCGGCATCTCGAGATTGAGCAGGCGATCCAGCATTAGTCCGGAATGTGCAACGCTGCCCCCTGCCGTCCCTCCAAAGTTCGAAGCCGCCCCGAGTACGTCGACAATTTTTCTATCGACGGCGAAGATAAGCGCGGGAAGTTGTTCGCCCGAAACGGTGACGCCGATCAGCGCGTACAAAATCGCCTCGGACTTCGGGCCGCTACTTACCTGTCCCTTTCGGCACTCAAGATGCTCAGGCAGCGCAGCACTCAGCGCCGTTGCAGTCGCCTGCTGAGTTTGGCCGATGATCTCCAGGTAAGCAGCCTTTGCATCGTCGGGGTCTGCGTCTTCCGAGGCTCGGCCGATACTATTCCACGTGCTCTCGTAAGCTCCGATCCAGGTCGTGAATTTTGTCGCTCCTTCGAGAGCTTGCCTCCACCAGAACACCTCTTCCGCACCAGCGAGCGGGAGTTGTTGGACGCGAGTCCAGGTAAGACCCGGCTCTTCTCTGCTGAATACATGAATAGAACGCGCAAGCTGCTTCGTCCAGGTTTCGACGAAGTGGTCCAAGGCCGAGCTTTCGTCCTGAGTAAGTTTCATTGGGTAGCCAGACTGAAGCATGGGTTCCTAAACGTACTGCTCGTCGGCCGAGTTCTTCAAACTGATAATTCCTTCCTTCTCCATCTCACGAGCAAGAGCGATAATCTCCTGCTGAGCCGTATCCACGTCCCGCAGTTTCGTTGGACCAAGCGCCGCAATGTCTTCCGTCATCATGGCCGCTCCGCGTTGAGATTGAGTGGACAGGAACTTCTTTTGGAGCGAATCGTTCGCGCCTTTCAGAGCGATGATAAGCGTACTGCGGTTGGCTCTTGCAATCAAAGCCGTAATGGCCGTCATCTCAAGTTCCTCGAGGTCCTTGAAGACGAACATGAAGCTTCGAATGTTCTCGAACAAGGTTGGATTATGTTGTTCGAAGGCGGTCATCAAGCTGGCGCATGTGTTCGGATCGAGCCGGTTGAAAATATTAGCCACAGCTTTAACGCCGCCGTATGCTTCTCGGCTAAGCTCACCCAAATTTCTTACTTTCTGATCGATGACGGAGGCGATATTGCGAACGATCTCGGGTGAGATCTGTTCCAGATCCGCCATTCGCGTTGCCACGTCGGTACGCAGGTCAGGGGACAAACAAGTAATCAGCGCAGCCGCCTGACCCGGATCAAGGTGAGACAGAATGAGTGCGATAGTCTGCGGATGTTCATCTTGGATGAACTTCGACAGCTGAAGTGGATCGGTCTTCCGGAAGTTTTCGAAGTCGATCGCCTGATGAGTCATCGACTTCATCAAGCGCTCAATCAGCGCCTTGGCGATTTTCGGCTCGTATGCTTCGCTAATGACTTTGCTGGCGTAATCGAATCCGCCCTTCATGTACAACTTCTCGGAGGTCGTGAACTGACTGAATTCCTCCAAGGCAAGCTCAACCTCGTCAGCGCCAACCCGATCCAGTTGAGCGATTGCCTTAGCGACCTTATCAGCGTCCTCTTCCGGCATGCATTTGAGAACCTTCGCGCTGTCGGTCGGCCCGAGCGCGACGAGCACGATGGCAGCCTTCTTGATGCCGGCGAGTGGCTTTGTTGTCGGGAGATGATCTGTGGTGTCGGCCAACGCTAGTCCTTAAAGAAACAAGTGCATGCTCGTGCAGCAAGCAGACACTTGCACCTCACGAATACGTAGTGCGACCCATGTCGAATTAGTAGCCGGTTTTTCCTGAAGAATATGAGAATTTCTCTCCTCTGGGCGCACGAATAACTAGCCGCACTCGAACAAGTTCCAGCACGTTGGGCCTGCTCGTTAGACCTGCCAGAACGAAGGCGGGAATACAGACGTAACTAAATCCGCCTACCCGCATCTACAAAGGCAAATAGGGTGTTTCACGGCGATTCTTCCGACTCGCTATTTCCCTGCGAAGCTGCCCTGGCAAGCTCAGCCGTGATTCTCATCCGAATCGCCATTTTTGCTCTGCAGAATTGCCCGTGTTGTTGAAAACCCGTAAGGATAAGCGCGTCACCATTGCATTCACCGTTTCGCAGTTTTGTACAGGCCGGATTTGAGTGTTCCACACATAAGCGACGCGATGGCAGACGCTTAGATCTGTTGCGTGCCACCAAGCACGATCATTTCATAGAGAACGACTTCGCCCAGCTTGCGCAACTCGGCATCCGGACTGTCCGAACAGGTGCTCGATGGCATTTGATTGAGCAAACGGAGCGCACGTACAATTTCGAATCCCTGGAACCGTGCTTTTCGGCGGCGGCCGGACACGGGATCGAAATCTTACTCGATCTCTTTCACTTCGGTTGGCCCGATGGTCTCGATATCTTCGGACCTTCGTTCGTTCCCCGATTCCGTCATTACGTGCGCGCTGTGGCCGGCTATCTCCGCGAATGGAAGTCCGTGTGTCACATGGTCGCGCCGGTGAATGAAATTAGTTTTCTGTCCTGGGCCGGCGGTGATGTCGCGGCGCTCAATCCGTTCGAGCGTGGCCGCGGTGCCGAACTAAAACGCATTCTGGTCAGCGCGTTTATCGCCGGAAGTGAAGTTCTGCTCAATGAGGTTGAGTCGATACGGCTCATCTCGCCCGAACCTGTCATTCACATCGTCGGAGATCCGTCCATTCCTGGGGATGAACAGGAAGCGGAAGCTTATCGTCTCGCTCAATTTGAAGCGTGGGACATGATTTCGGGGCGCTTGGCTCCAGAGCTGGGCGGGAGGCCTGAGTTTCTCGACATCATCGGCGCGAATTTCTACGATCGCAACGAGTGGACTCACAATTCGGAACCGATTCTCCCCGATGATCCGCGGTATCGGCCTTTCCATCAGATTCTTACCGAAATCTGGGAACGATACCGTCGTCCATTATTCGTTTCAGAAACGGGGACAGAGGACGAGGCCCGATCTTCGTGGTTCAAATACATCACGAGTGAGGTTGTCAGCGCGCGGCGCAACGGCGTTCCGGTCAGCGGCGTTTGCCTCTATCCCATCCTGAATCACCCCGGCTGGGATGACGAACGGCACTGTCAGAACGGACTCTTCGATTACGCCGATTCGGAGGGAAATCGCGCTGCATTCCAACCTTTACTCAACGAGATCATAAGCTTTCAAAACATCATTCAGCGAAGCCCGGAGGATTTTCATGACTACGCACCCAATAGATTTGATCTGCCTTTCCCATCTCCGATGGGATTTCGTGTTGCAACGTCCGCAGCATCTGATGAGTCGCTTCGCGCGTAACCGCCGAGTCTTCTTCTTTGAAGAGGCTGTGTTCGAAGACGTCGAGCCCCACATCCGCCAGCAGATTTGCGCAAGCACGGGCGTCCATGTGATCAAGCCCGTTCTACAAACGGGAACGGATCGGTCTCAAGTGAATGCCATTCTCCGTCAACTGCTGAACGACACACTTCAGCGGAATAACATTTCAAGCTACCTGACCTGGTACTACACGCCCATGGCCATGGAGTTCACGGGAACGTTGGATCCGAGCGCCGTTGTTTATGACTGCATGGATGAACTCTCGGCGTTTGCAGGCGCGCCTCGAAGCATGTTGGTGAACGAGGAGGCGCTGTTCCGCACGGCTGATCTCGTTTTCACGGGTGGGGCGAGTCTCTATGAATCCAAGCGCAAACAACACGGGAGCGTTCACCTGTTTCCCAGCAGCGTGGACAAAGCGCACTTCGCCACAGCCCGCGCCGGCCTGGCGGATCCTGTGGACCAGGAATCTATTCCGAACCCGAGAATCGGTTACGCCGGCGTGATCGATGAGCGGATGGATCTCGAACTCGTACGCGGGATCGCCGCCGCCCGCCCCGATTGGCATTTCGTATTCCTGGGCCCAATTGCCAAGATTAGTCCGGACGCGCTTCCCCAGGCTCCGAACCTTCACTGGCTGGGGATGAAGGCCTACGCCGAGTTACCGGCTTATTTCGGCGGTTGGCAGATTGGCTTTCTACCGTTCGCCTTGAATGACGCGACGCGCTTCATCAGCCCGACAAAGACCCCTGAGTATCTTTCCGCTGGTTTGCACGTCATCTCTACACCTATCCGCGACGTTGTCACTCCCTACGGTCAGCTTGGGTTGGTGAGCATTGCTGAAAACTCGGACGAGTTTGTGAAGGCCGCGGAGAAAATTTTCGCTCAGCCCGCCGAAGGCTCGTGGGCGAAAGATACGAAAGAATTTCTCGATCGCATGTCATGGGACCGCACTTGGAGCGCCATGGACCAATTGATCGAAGGTGTCTTATCGTCAAAAACACTCGACCGCCCGCAAGGACGTTCGGTTCTTGTCTCTGATTGATTTCTGCGAAGAGGATAAAAATGTTCGACTATCTCATTGTTGGCGCCGGCTTCGCCGGTTCAGTCGTTGCCGCGAAAATGGCACGGAATCATGGAAAAAAGGTCCTCGTCGTAGACCGCCGCTCCCACATAGGCGGCAACGCGTATGATCATCACGATGGAAGCGGGCTGTTAATTCACCGCTATGGCCCGCACATTTTTCACACCAATTCCGAACAGGTATTTCGGTATCTGTCGCAATTTACGACCTGGCGGTCCTACGAACATCGCGTTCTCGCAAGCGTTGACGGCAAACTCGTTCCGATTCCCATCAATCGCGACACGGTCAACACTCTGTACAACCTGAATTTCACGACAGATGCCGAGGTGGAAACTTTCTTCGCCGCCAAAGCCGAACATCGCGACGCAATCAGAACTTCTGAAGATGTAGTCGTAACCAAAGTCGGACGCGACTTGTACGAGAAGCTTTTCCGAAACTACACCCGGAAGCAGTGGGGAAAGGATCCATCCGAACTCGATTCGCTCGTGACAGCACGCATTCCTGTGCGTACGAATCAGGACGACCGCTACTTCACCGATCGGTTCCAGGCTATGCCGAAGCACGGTTTCACGAGGATGTTCGAAAACATGCTCGACCATAAGAACATCACGGTCCAGCTTGGCGCCGACTACCGCGACGTCGTCCGCAGCATGCACTTCAAGGAGCTTGTCTATTCCGGACCCGTGGACGAATACTTCGATTTTCGCTTTGGCGAACTTCCTTATCGGTCGCTTCGCTTTGAGCACAAAACTCTATCGCAAGAGTTTCTGCAACCGGTTGCCGTCGTCAATTACCCGAATGAGCATAAATACACGCGCGTAACCGAATTCAAGCACCTCACCGGACAAGTTCACCGGCATACCAGCGTCGTCTACGAGTTTCCAAGCAGCGCGGGAGATCCATACTATCCCGTGCCTACTCCCCAGAATGCGGCCTTGTACAAGAAATACGCGGAACTCGCCGCAGCGCAGCCAGACGTACATTTTGTAGGCAGGCTTGCCACGTATCGTTACTACAACATGGACCAGGTTGTTGGCCAGGCTCTGACACTCTGCAAGAAGTTGGCCGCAGCTCCTGAATTTTCCACGAAGGCGGCCTCGGCCACAGTGGGCTTGCCACTGTCCGCCCGGCCGGCATTTGGAGTATAAGATCTTATTGCAGGTTGAGGCGTCTCAAACACGCCACAGCGCCTCAAGGAACGGCCACTCGGGGTCGTTCCATGACGCGACAGGATCAAACCCCGTCGATGTCGCAAATTCGCACAGCTCTTGCTCTGTGAACTTGTGAGAGGATTCAGTCCAGATTGTCTCTCCCGCCGCGAAACGGAAGAGGAAATCAAGCGCGCTCACAGTGACGGTCTGATTCCGGAACGACACCAAGTGCATCTCGATGCGACGCTCGGCTTCGTTCCATCGAACTTCGTGTCCGAACGAGCGTAAATCGAAGTCCGCGCCCAGTTCGCGATTGATCCTGCCCAGAACATTCAGATTGAAAGCCGCCGTGACG
>JBJMGJ010000401.1:0-3010 GCA_045807965.1 Bryobacteraceae bacterium
CTGGGATCTCGCAGAAGGCGATTGCAGCATTTTGATCGTCGCCGATCCCGGAGGCGTATGGCAGAAGCATAATCCCTGGCTCCGGGGCTTGCCGTCGCCCCTGCGGGTGGTGCCCATCGATAAGACCGACTGTGTGATAGAGCTTCGGAAGGCATCGACGTGAGAAATCTCAGGACAATGGACGGCGTCGCAGTCTCCTTTAGAGATCGTGCGACGGCTGACCGGGCGGAGTCGCGATATAGCGGGATGAACAAAGCGGCTGACCGCGGGCGCTCCGTGGTGGTCCGTCGAACTCTGCAGCGCATAGGCGCTCGACTCATATCCGGGGAAAGCAGGCCGCCAACAAACAAATCGCCAGGGTAAAGTGCGTTCCCCGGAACTTCCGGGACGTCGATCGCGTACATCCTGATCGGAATCGTTGCGAGAAGGACCTTCCGTTTAACTCGCCACAAGATGATCTTATTCGAAGGAGCGTTCCACATGGTCAGGAATTTGTCTTTCCTGTTCGCAGCTTTCACTGCTTTTCCGGTCCTAGCGCTCGCGCAAGCACCCAACACGGCAGCTCCAGCATCCGCCAACCCGATTTCCAGGAGTCAAGCCAAGATGTATTCGCTGCTCAGCAATGTCGTTATCGCTGGTGCGGAGAAAATGCCTGAAGAGAATTATTCGTTTAAGCCGAGTCCGGACGTAAGGAATTTCGGGCAGTTGGTCGGGCATCTTGCTGACTCTCAGTACTTCTTCTGTTCATCGGTCAGCGGGGATAAGAACGCCGGTCCGGCCGCCGAGAAAAGCAAGACAAGCAAGGCGGAATTAATCGCTGCTTTAAAGGAGGGCGTGGCATATTGCAACAAAACCTACGCCACAATGAGCGATGCGAACGGGAGCGAAATGATGAAATTGATGAACATGGATTTCACGAAATTGACGGTGCTCTCGGCCAACACCGCACATTGTTACGAACATTACGGAAACATGGTCACCTACATGCGGATAAAAGGAATCGTCCCTCCGAGCAGCGAAAAAGAGAGCAGCTCAGGACAGAAGTAAGGCCGTTGTAGGAGACGAGTCGAAATATACGCCATCCGCTGGCGAACTGATAGTCAGCGTTCATCCAGAAAACGTGGCCATGCACGTCATCCGGCTGAAACCGCTCAGGCGGCAGCAACGTGGCGGGATGTGTTGCAAACGTCGGCAGGCGGTCTGCTAGCCTTGCGCGTGCATGAGGCGTAACCGACCGGCACTGTTCAGAGGACGGCATTTCGAAGCCGAAATCATCGTCTTGTGTGTGCGTTGGTATCTCCGGTTCGGGCTTAGTCTCCGAAATCTGGAGGAACTAATGGCGGAGCGTAACGTGAGCGTCGACCATGTCACGATCTGGCGTTGGGTCCAAAGATACGCCCCGGAACTACACCAACGCTGCCGCTCGGAAGTGCGGATGACGAACCGATCGTGGCGCGTGGACGAGACCTATCTCAGGATCGCCGGCAGGTGGACCTATCTATATAGGGCAGTTGATTCCAGCGGTGACACGATCGACTTTCTGCTTTCTCCGAAGCGCGACGCGGATGCTGCCAAGCGCTTCTTCCAGAAAGCGTTACATTCACCAAACCATCCTCGGCCACGCGTCATCAACGTGGACAGGAATCCCGCCTATCCGAGCGCCATCGAAGAACTCAAGCGGACTCGAGAACTCGGTCGACGCTGCCGCTGCCGGCCCGTTCGCTATCTGAACAATGTGGTGGAACAAGACCATCGCGCAATCAAAAGCAGGGTAAGAGCCATGCAGGGATTCCGATCGTTTCATTGTGCGTGGCGAACCATCCAGGGCATCGAGACGGTCCACATGATTCGAAAGGGACAGATTAGGTGGTTAGCAAAGGACGACATCGCCGGTCAGGTTGCATTCATCTCAAGCCTGTTCAGCCTTGCTCTCGCAGCCTAATTGAACCGTGACAACCTCGTACCGCGTTTTCGATCTCAAGGTTGCAACACAGCCTTGTCAAATGCTGCGGCCTGGTTCGCGACACCCGCCATGAGGCTTCACCGCTTATAATGCGGTTGCGGAGAAGTCCAGCAACACCTTCTGCTGTCCAGCCTCGCCATCGGCCAGGTGTACCGCCTCTTGGAAGTCTTTGTATGAATACCGCACAGTGGCCGGAGGCGTAAGTGCCCCGTTCGACAACATGGTGAGCAGTTCGCTGGACGACAAACTAATCCAGATCGGCTTCGAGACCGCGGACGCGCGGAAATTGCGCGACTACCTCGCCGGAAAAGGTGTCTCCGTGCCGTCACGCGTTTCAAAGGATTCAGACGGCAATTACAGCTTTCCGCATCGACATCGGCGATCACACTCGCTGGTAGTCGAACAGGCACTCGCTGGGATGCTCACGGAAGGTGACCTTATCTTCGAATCGATGGCCCAATGAGGGCCTGATCTTTCTGCCCTATCTGGTGCGAGCGGAGAAGGAAATTGCATTTCGGATTGCCCGCTTGTCAGGCCTGAGTTCCGTGCTTCCCGCAATCGATTTCGAACGAGCCGTCACCTGGTGTGAGGAGCGCACGCCTTAAACTCTTTTGGCGCCGCAGTGGACGGGGTCGGACCAGGGACGGCGACCGCCGTCGTTGCTTCGGTCGCGAACGGAAACACGTTCGAAAACTGGCGGCAATTCGACAATATCAGCTTACTTTCAGGAAGTTCGTGATGCGGACGAACGGCGCGAGGAAACTACCTTCAGCATCAGGAGCATTAGCCCTATAAGTAAGAGCAGGGCCGTAGAAGGTTCTGGAACGCCACCAAAGACAGCCGTGAAGGCCAGGTCGTCACTGACGCTAAGTGCGGCCCAGGAGTTAGGTGTCAGAAAATTGGTGCTACTGACGGTTCGCGTGGGTCCCAGACCACCTGCATAAGGATTCGCATCGTTATACGAGAACACGAAACCTTGTAGATTGGTTGCGTTGATGAACACGACATAGGGCTTGGTAGGGTCAAGCGTGACTCCACCTGTATCGA
>JBJMGJ010000402.1:0-3911 GCA_045807965.1 Bryobacteraceae bacterium
GCTCTTCCGATCTTCCACAGTTGGCCGGGGCGCCGAGACGGACTTAACATTTTGGTGCGTTAGAGCGATACTCTGATCGATGCGCGCCGCCATCCTGAGTAAACAAGCCCCGATTACCGGCCGCCCTCTTGAAGTCACGGAGCGAGACGAGCCAGTCGAATCTTCCGGATGCGTCAAGCTTAAAATCCGCGCCTGTGGAGTGTGCCGGACCGATCTCCACATCACAGAAGGCGACCTGCCGGTGCGGCGTCCCGCCTTGATTCCTGGGCATCAGATCGTTGGGGACGTCGTTGCAGGCGCGACATCCACTCTTCCTGTCGGCACCAGAGTCGGTGTGTCCTGGATCGGCGGAACGGACGGAACCTGCGCCTATTGCCGGAACGGACTCGAAAACCTCTGCGACTCTCCTACGTTCACCGGATACACAGTCGACGGAGGATATGCCGAATTTGCGATTGCTCGCACTGATTTTGTATTCCCACTCCCGGAAAATCTAGATTCCCTCCACGCGGCGCCGCTTCTCTGCGCCGGAATCATCGGATTTCGAAGTCTGCGAGTGGCGGGAGTAGAACCAGGAGATCGAGTCGGCCTGTTCGGGTTCGGAGCATCGGCTCATCTCGCGATCAGCGTTCTGAAGGCCTGGAAATGCGACGTGTACGTCTCGACACGTGGACAATCTCACCGCGAATTGGCCGAGTCTTTGGGCGCAGCCTGGGTTGGCTCCGAGAATGATCGTCCGCCAGTTCTTCTGGATCGCGCCGTCACGTTCGCTCCAAGCGGCGACGTCGTGGTTGCGGCTCTCTCGAGTCTGCGAAAAGGCGGTGTTGTTGCGATTAACGCGATCCACCTGGATCGCATGCCGCAATTCGATTACGACACCCTGCTCTGGGGAGAACGTCAGATTCGGAGCGTTGCCAATATGACCAGAGCGGACGCACGTGATTTCCTTCAGATTGCCGGCGAGATCGGACTCAAGCCGAAGGTCACACTCTTCTCTTTGTCCGAGGTCAACGAAGCCCTTGGGGCCGTGAAGCGCGACGCGATCGACGGCGCGGCGGTCGTCTGTCCGTGACAACTGATAGCCTGGAAACGCTATGTCATTACATCCCGAGTTTGATGCTCCCGCACAGCAGTGGATCGACGCCGGCTTAGCAGTCCGAACCGAAAAAGGGGCAGATAAGAATTTCGCGAAGATGGCATTCGTGGAGGCTCAGGCGAACCAATTCCTACACTTGACGGGTAAAGGAGCCATTGCGCTGGATCGCGAAGCCAAGGGTCGAAAACCCCCGTCGCCGAACTAGAACTTGTTCTGGCGGAAGCGCATGTGAGTCGAACACACCATCGTCCTTGACGAACGATCGCCGGTTTTGAAGACCGGGAGGATCACCGGATCCCACGCGCTTCCCGAGCAGGATAAACCCCTTCTGTACTAGATAAGCACGTGGCCCACAAAGGAGATTTCCGCTGACCAAGCTGACACAGATGGTGCGCGCGGGCGGTTGCGCAAGCAAACTGCCGCCAGGATCGCTTTCACGAGTTCTTTCGGGGCTCCCGAAGCAAGTTGATGATAATCTCCTCGTCGGGTTCAATACGGCTGACGATGCCGGAGTGTACCGAATCTCATCCGATCTAGCTTTGGTGCAGACAGTCGATTTTTTCACTCCGTTGGTCGACGACCCTTTCACATTTGGGCGGATCGCTGCGACAAACGCGCTGAGCGATGTATATGCCATGGGTGGATCGCCCCTGACCGCTCTCGCTCTCGTGTGTTTTCCGGAGAAAACCGACCTTGGAATTCTGGAAGAAATCATGCGTGGTGGCTTGGCCCAGATGGTGGAAGCCGGATGTACAGTGGTCGGCGGTCACAGCGTGCGCGATCCCGAGATCAAGTTTGGTTATGCCGTGACAGGTACCGTTCATCCGGACAGAGTCTTCACGAACACGGGCGCATACCGGGGCGATGCGCTCATTCTGACCAAGCCGATCGGGACGGGCGTGATCACCACTGCCCTGAAGCAAGGCAAAGCAAAGGACGAGTGGGTTGAAACGGCCGTCCGATCGATGACGACGTTGAATCGCTCCGCCGTCGAAGTGATTGCTAGGGGTAACTTCGACGTGCACGGCATGACGGACGTAACCGGGTTCGGTCTCATCGGACATGGGCGCGAGATGGCTCTCGGTAGCAACGTTACGCTGCAAATTCGTGCGGAATCCGTTCCGGCCATGGATGGAGCTCTGCAAGCGATTGGTCTCGGCGCTGTGCCAGGCGGATTGTTGAGCAATCGAGAATTTGCAGAGTGCCTTGTCACTGAGGCCCCGGGGGCGCGTATCCCGGAAGACCTTAGAACGCTGCTGTTCGATCCACAAACATCAGGTGGCCTTCTGATCGCGGTCGCTAGCGGCCAGGCCCCTTCGCTCGAGAGGGAACTCAAAGGCCAAGGGTTGCGGGCCGAAACAATCGGGACAGTTACGGAACCGCAGGGTGAAGACGGAAAAACCTGGGCGATTCGACTCGTTTAGCATCAAATATTGAGAAGCTGAGAATGGCCGGAACGCCTCTCGTACTTCTAAGTCGGTTCAAGGATGCCTGATCCCCAGACACTGGCTTCGCTCTATCGACTCCTTCCGTCACTCGACAAGATTCTTCAATCTACGGAAGTGCAACACGCATTAGTCCGGTCTTCGCGCGGGGCGGCCGTCAGCTGCGCACGCGCTGCATTGGCCCGAATCCGAGCGGAGATCGCTGCTGGAAGTACCGATGAAAACGCTGTACGGCAGCAGATTGCTTCGCTGCCGAGCATCGTAGCCGGTGATATGCTGCGCAAAACTCGCTACTCGCTCCAGCGCGTCATCAACGCCACGGGAGTAATTCTTCACACCAACCTGGGGCGAGCTCCGCTCAGCCGTTCGTCCCTCGACCGCATCTGCGAAGTGGCCAGTGACTACTCTAACCTCGAGCTGGACGTCCATTCCGGAGCTCGGAGTCGCAGAGACGTCCACGCCGAATCACTTGTACTTCGCGCTTTGGCAATGAAGGCTGGTCTGCAACTGGACGTTGCCGGCCGCGATCGTCGAGCTCTGGTCGTGAACAACTGCGCAGCCGCTACCTTTCTGACTCTCAACTCTCTTGCCCATGGTCGGGAAGTAATCGTTTCTCGCGGAGAACTGGTCGAGATCGGCGGGGGCTTTCGCATTCCTGAAATACTGCACAAATCGGGTGCGATTCTGCGCGAGGTTGGTACCACGAACCGAACGAGGTTAGCTGACTACCAGACAGCTATATCGGAGCGAACAGCGCTCATATTGCGAGTGCATCAATCGAACTTTTCCATTCAGGGCTTTGCCGAGAGGCCGAGGCTTGACGCTTTGGTTTCACTTGCGCGAAAAAACGGCGTGCCCCTGTTCGAAGACCAAGGCACAGGCCTGATGATTCGGCTCGGCAATAACTCTTCTGACGCGGACTCCTCGTTCTTTGGCGGCTTTAAGCAAGGTTTAGACGTCATCGCTGCAAGCGGGGATAAGTTGCTAGGGGGCCCACAATGCGGAATCATTGTGGGCAAGCAGGAGCTGATACGGACGGTGGCGAATAACCCGCTGATGCGAGCGTTTCGGGTCTGCAAGCTTACTTATGCCGCACTCGAAGGCACCCTGATGGACTACTTGACAGAGAATGAAAAGTCGATTCCGACCATTCGTATGCTGGCTCTCAGCCCAAAAGAAATCCTCACCCGATGCGAACAACTGGCCGCCTCTTTTGAGCATGGTGATTTTAAAGTCGGTGTTGTGCCTTCAAACGGACTGATCGGCGGCGGCACGACACCCGGAAAGAAGCTAAACAGCTTCGCCGTTGCGCTTAGCCATCCGACGATTCCGTCCGAGCAACTCGCACGATTGCTGCGGCAAGGCGAACC
>JBJMGJ010000403.1:0-8423 GCA_045807965.1 Bryobacteraceae bacterium
CCCATCATCTGCTGTGCGTCCACCATGCTGAAGAAGGTGACCTTGTGGCCGCGTCGGACTAGTTCGCGGCCCAAAACGCAGAATGGATTGATGTGGCCTGGAAGCGGTGGGCAGGAGATCGCAAAATGCGGCATTCTTCGATCACGCTTCGCGAATGGCGTTCGCGATCGCTGTTCCAAGATCGACGGTGGTCCCTTTGCCTGCCATATCCGGAGTTAATGGCGCACTCGCCGAAGTCAGTACTCTTTCGATTGCGTCGACGACCGCTTTGCCCGCCTCAGGCTCCCCGAAATGGTCGAGCATCATGGCAGCCGACCAGATCTGACCGATAGGGTTTGCAATTCCCTGCCCTGCAATATCCGGCGCGGATCCGTGGACGGGTTCAAACATGGATGGAAACTTGCGCTCGGGGTTGATGTTTGCCGATGGAGCAATCGCGATGGTGCCTGTGACGCCCGGCCCCAAATCCGACAATATGTCTCCAAACAAATTGCTCGCGACAACTACGTTGAAACGCTCGGGCGTCATCACAAATCGAGCGCAAAGTATGTCGATGTGGTACTGGTCAGTCCGGACGTCCGGGTAATCTCTGCTGATCAGCGCGAACCGCTCGTCCCAGAAGGGCATCGAGTAGAAGATTCCGTTTGACTTTGTCGCGGACGTGACGTGGTTCCTTCCTGTCTGACGCGCAAGTTCGAACGCATATCGAATTATGCGGTCCGTGCCGTGGCGTGTGAATACAGCTTCCTGCACAACCAGCTCGCGCTCGGTTCCAGAGTGTAGACGCCCGCCTATTTGTGAGTACTCGCCTTCTGTGTTTTCGCGGACAACCCAGAAATCGATATCGCCGGGCTTCCGATTTCTCACCGGCGGCTCGATACCAGGCAGCAACCGGATCGGCCGAAGATTAACGTATTGATCGAACTCGCGACGGATGGGAATGAGCAGCCCCCATAACGAGATGTGGTCAGGGACGCCGGGGTATCCAACCGCTCCCAAGAAGATGGCGTCGTGGTCACGCAGTCTTGAGATTCCGTCCTCAGGCATCATTCGGCCGGTGACCCTGTAGGTCTCGCAACTCCAGTCGAAATGGTTGAGATCGAAACCAATGCCAAATTGCGCCCCCACCGCCTCCAACACGCGAAGGCCTTCCGGCACGACTTCTTTGCCGATTCCGTCTCCGGGGATAACCGCCAGTTTGAATTTTTTCATCGAAGATTTTAACGATTGGCATGTTACCATTCAGCGGCAGGAATGCCGCCCGTCCAAGTTGAAGCACCAGCTAAACCGAGGCTCAGAGCGAATGCTTGGCGCTGGTTTGTTGTGCTTGTTCCTGGGCTCCTGCTCTACTTGCTTCCGCTTCCGTCCTTGCGCCCGGATCAGCGGCATCTGGTGGCCTTCTTCGCCGCCACCATCATTGCGTTGATTGCGCAGCCAATGGCTATGGGTGCCTGCATCCTGGTCTCTCTGACGGCGCTTGCCCTTACCAATACACTGCCCCCGAACGTGGTGTTGTCAGGCTTCGCGGACCCTACAGTGTGGCTGATTTTCACTGCCTTCCTGTTCTCGAGGGCTGTGACCGATACCAGACTGGGAATGCGAATAGCGTACCTGTTCATTAGAAAATTCGGACGCAACGCCCTGACGCTTGGGTACTCGATCTCGGTATCCGATCTGGTGCTAGCTCCTTTCGTACCCTCCGATACGGCGCGAGGAGGGGGAATCATTTGTCCCATCACGAAATCAGTTGCCGAAGCGTTGGGCTCTGAACCCGGCTGCGAATCCGGCAAGATGGGCGGTTACCTGGTCCTGGTCGCATTCCACACTACCTACGTCGCGTCCGCGATGTTCCTGACGGGGATGGCTGCGAACCCATTGATGGCCGACTTTGCCCTGAAGATCGGACACGTAGAAATGACTTGGCTCCGCTGGTTTGTGGCAGCCATTGTGCCTGGTTCTGTCTGTCTCCTCCTGATACCGCTACTGCTATACCGGTTCTACCGGCCGCCTTCGACCAATACGGAAGCGGCACGAGTGCACGCGCGTCGAGAGCTGGAGGAGATGGGGCGTCTGAGCCCTCGCGAATGTCGCCTGGCGGTGATCATGCTCCTGGTCATGACTGGATGGGTCACATCACCTTGGCACCACGTTCCGAATGCATTTGTGGCTCTTGCAGGAGTGTCAGCGATCTTGATCACGCGCGTTCTGAACTGGGGCGATCTCCTCGGCGAAACGAAGGCATGGGATGCTCTCATCTGGTTTGCGCCGCTGATCATGATGGCCGGTGAGTTGAATAAGCGTGGCGTCATCCAACAACTATCAAGCTCTATCTTCAGCTACGCTCGGGTTCTCCCGTGGACTGTGGCGCTCGTCTTCCTGACGCTCACTTACCTATATATCCACTACGGCTTTGCAAGCATGACGGCGCATATCACCGCGCTTTATCCCGGTTTCCTTACTGCCGCGCTAGCGACGGGCGCCCCGCCACTGCTTGCCGCCTTCGTTCTCGCGTTCTTTTCAAATTTGAATGCTGGCATCACTCATTACGGCACAGGATCTGCACCCGTCTATTTTGGAGTTGGTTACGTGACGCAATCCACATGGTGGAAGGTCGGGTTCCTGTTGTCACTGGTCAGTGTTGCCGTTTGGCTTGGGCTGGGCATGGTTTGGTGGAAGTTCGTAGGCTATTGGTAGACAGCTTTGCCCATGAAGATCACGGAAATTCGAGACATCGTCGTTCCCATTAAGTCAGAAATCAGTAACGCCTTCATCAGCTTTTCCGAGATGACGGTATCCGCGGTGGCTGTTCACACCGATGTTCAACACGACGGAAAGCCGGTGGTCGGTTTTGGATTTCACTCGAATGGCAGGTATGCGCAACAGGGCATTTTGCGGGAACGGATCATTCCACGCCTGATGCAGGCCTCGCCATCTGCTTTCGCCAATGAGAGCGGAGGAAACATCGATCCTGAGAAGGCGTGGACGGTGATGATGACGAATGAGAAGCCGGGCGGGCACGGCGACCGCTCGGTTGCCGTTGGCACCGTTGACATGGCGCTTTGGGACGCCGCGGCCAAGATCGAGGGCAAGCCTCTGTATCAGGTGCTTTCGGAACGGTATCGGGGCGGCACGGTCGACCGTACCGTTTGTGTGTATGCCGCCGGCGGCTACTATTACCCTGGCAAGGACATTTCAGCGTTAACAGAGGAAATGCGTTCCTACCTCGCGCAGGGATATACGACCGTGAAAATGAAGATCGGCGGCGCGCCGCTGGCTCATGATCTGGAGAGGATCGAGGCAGTTCTGAAATTGCTTCCTTCGGGCGAACACCTTTGCGTGGACGCAAATGGGCGATTTGATCGTCAAACGGCTCTCGACTACGCGAAGGCTCTCGCGCCTTACAGACTCCGATGGTATGAGGAACCCGGCGACCCGCTCGATTTTAAGCTGCTGGCTGAGGTTGCAGCTGCGTCCGAGACTCCGATCGCAACCGGGGAGAACCTGTTTTCCGCTGTGGATTCGCGTAACCTGATCCGTTACGGTGGACTGGACCATGAGACAGACTTCCTGCAGATGGATCCTGCTCTGAGCTACGGGATTGTGGAGTACGAACGAACTCTGAAAATGCTCGGAGAGGAAGGCTGGTCGCGCACAAGGTGCATTCCCCACGGCGGCCACCAGATGGCGTTGCACGCTGCGGCAGGGCTGGGACTGGGGGGTAACGAATCCTATCCCGGCGTGTTTCTACCCTTTGGAGGGTTTGCCGATGATCTGCCTGTCGGGGACGGAAAAGTCAAATTGTCTGATGCCCCCGGGATCGGAATCGAGCACAATTCCGATCTATACGCGGTATTCCAGACGATGCTGTAACGGCTACTCGGGCCGGTACAAGTGAAGCCTCAGCGTTGATCGAGAATCCAGCTACCCGATTCGGTGATGAAGTAGTGATTGTTGTCATCCCAATCGTGGACGAGGATCCCGAGCCCGCGGACATGTCCGATTACGCTGGCGGGAACGGGCTTGGCGAAACCCGGCCGCGGCGTCATCCAGATGACGAGGCCGCTGGGCGACATCTGGGCGTAGGCATTCGGAGTGGGCTTCAAGTCTGGGCTAAATGTCTCGTTGTGCTTTTCCGCTGCGGGCGCTGGCTGAGCTGGAGTCGCGGGTGCGCTGGACGTGACAGGGGCAACTTTCTCCGCGTCAATCTGACCAGCCGCAACCGAGGGAATCGGAGTGGTGTCCAGCTTTGCCGCGCTGAGTTGCTTAAATTCGCGCTGCCAGCGGGCGTTCATTGCAGTGATCTGATCCCGCACTCCGTTCTGGTTTTGCTCGACGTGCGAGAGCCGTTGTGCCTGCGATTCGAATTGGGTCCTAAGCGAGTCGACGCTACCGTCGATCGCTCTGAGACGGCTTACCTGATTCGAGACAGTCGTCTCGTTCGCGGTGAGGTGTTCAATGATCGTCTGTTGGCGAGCAATCTGCCCGTCGTGCACGTTGACCTGCTCCCACAGCAAGTAAAGGAAGTAGCCGGCAAGCACACCGAGAGCACAGGTGCCGATCACCCCAAAGATGGCGCGAAGCCGCGCCTTATTGCTCGCCTGAACCGCCGCTTCGATATGTACCTGAAGCTCTGATTCAGTGACGTACTTTTCGGCCGCGAGAGGGATCTCAGACGTTGTACTTTGCCCGGTCAAATGCAACCACTGCGGTGAAGCGGACATAAGCCTCCTTTATAGAAAATACATTCTAACGGTACGCGAACTCAGAGAATTCTGGCTACAATCTATCACTATTACTGGCAAACTGCTCGCCGACTGTACTGGTACTTTTTACCAATCACAGATTGTAGTTTTTTCAGTACCCGTTTCAGGTAAGTAGGTTAGCGGCTCTTGTTCGCCAAATTAGTTGCGCCACCCTACTACTCTCCGCATGTAAGCAAGAGCGGTCACGTGAGCTTGAATACAAAGCTCAACCTTTGATCGCCTTGCCCAGAGTTCTTAAGGAAATTAATGGACACTTTGAGAGTAGTCGATTGGCGAATCGCGGATCTGCAGACTTGCAAAAAGCAGCAGAGGAGCGATGAAGCCGTGGTTAGGGTGGCTCGCCTCATTGAAAAGCACGGCTTTCGGGCGCCGGTGCTCATTGAAGCGGATGGCGAGATCATTGGTGGCGAACTCAGGTTGAGGGCGGCACAACAGCTTGGCTTGGAAACAGTGCCAGTGATCGTTGCAGGAGGATGGACACTTCGGCAGATCCAAGCGTTTGAGGCGCGGGCTCAAAAAAGCTCCGAATGGGCAACTTGGGATTGGGAAGACGTAAAGCAGGAATTGATCGAAAGCCGGGCGGATGACTTCGGTTGGGAGTCAATCGACTTCGGTGACAAGTGGATGGACGATCTTATCAACGACTTCAAAGCCGTTGAGCAGAACGAAACTGACAAGATTGCGGCAAAACCGAGGCGCAAGTCTCGTAAGGCGGTGCGTTAATGGCGAAACTCGATTTCAAAGCGTCGTCGCGGGATAAACACCTGGTGAAGGCGCTTACCGCATGTGGGAGCAGCCACGAAGAGATCGCCAAAATCCTTGGCGTTAAGCCAAGCATGATCCGCAAATTCTTCCGGGAAGAAATGGAGCTCGGCGGCATGCAGGCCAACGCGAAAGTGCTGGGGTCGATCTTCAAAGCAGCCACCCAGGACAATAACATGACGGCGGCGATCTTTTGGGCGAAGACGCAGGGCGTTGCTAAGCGGAAACGCTCCACACCGGGGGCCGGTGCTGATGTGCCGCCTTCCCTGGTTCTCAAGGTTCAGGAATAAGGGCCGCCAGTCCATGGGAAGACTAGAGAAGACTGAGCCGAAAACGATTGAGATCGGCTTAAGACCGGCGCAGATGAATGTGTTCCGGTGCGACAAGAGATTTCGAGTGCTGGTGGCAGGCCGACGTTTTGGCAAGACTCATCTGGCGCTCGTAGAGTTACTCCGAGCGGCTTGGGGCAAGGATCGAACGGCCTGGTACATTGCGCCGAGCTACCGCCAGGCAAAACGCATTGCTTGGGATCGATTGAAGCAGTTGACGGAGCCGTACTGGGCGGGCAAGCCCAACGAAACGGACCTCAGCATCAAGCTTCGTTGGGGCGGTGTGATTGCTCTTCGAGGAGCAGACCAGTACAGCTCACTGCGCGGTAACGGCTTGGATTTTGTGGTGCTCGATGAATACGCGTCTATGCGTCCCGAGTGCTGGACCGAAGTGATCCGGCCCGCCTTGGCCGACCGTCAAGGCGGAGCACTGTTCATTGGAACTCCCGAAGGCGCGGATCATCTGTTCGAACGCTTCGAACATGCCCAGAAGGATGGGGATTGGGCTGCCTTCCAGTACACGACTCTCCAGGGCGGGAACGTAACGGCCGAGGAACTGGCAAGCGCTTCGCGTGAGTTGGATGCCCGGCTATACAGGCAGGAATTTGAGGCCAGCTTCGAAGGTGTTGCCCAGGGGCAAACCTATTATTCGTTCTCCCGCGCGGAAAACGTGAAATCCTGCTCTTATCAGCCCGGCTTACCCTTGGTATGGTCATTGGACTTTAACGTCAATCCAATGTGTTCCGTATTGGGGCAGAGAGTGGGTGATTCCGTACACATCGTGGATGAACTCATCCTGCCGGATTCAAACACGGTCAACGCTTGCGAGGTCTTTCTACAGAGAACGCGCGAATGGGCGCACCATGGACCGATTACGGTTGAGGTTTATGGAGATGCGAGCGGTTATCAACGGCGAACGTCGGGCACGGGTACAGACTGGAGCCTGATCCGAGAGTTCTTTGGGCGTTGGAACGGCACTTATCAGGCAAGCGTTCGGGCAGCCACTTCAAACCCCGGTGTCCGCGACCGGGTCGCGCTAGTGAATAGCCGACTGCAGAATGCGTCCGGTGAGCGGCGCCTGTTCGTGGATCCTCGCTGTCGCGAACTGATCAAAGATTTCGAACGTGTCTGTTGGCAGATCGACGGCACGGGGCGTGTGACGACCGAACTAGATAAGTCAGACCGAGCCAGAACGCACATCAGCGACGCGATGGGCTACTATGTGGCGGAAGCGTTCGCGATGCGAGGCAGGATTGGCGAAAAGAGCGGGAGATTGATGTAAGTTACTTATCTCCAGGAGTTGGCCGGGAAGTGAATGCCTTGCTTCCCGGTCAAGCCAGGGTGACGCCGTTTTTCCGATCCCCGCTAGCGCCGGGGTTTCTGAGCCATCTGAGCGCGCAGCTTCCGCTCTGCTTCCCCGTTCCAGTAGGCGCAATCCAGTTGAAAGAACACAGTTGTGTAAGGAATTGTCATCCGTGTCTTGATGATCAATACCTGAAAGTTCTGGCCGGCCTTTGCTAGATTCCCAATGATCTGCTCATGAGGAAGCATAAGCGGCCTCGGGTCGGAGAACAAGCCTGATAGCAGTTCTCGGTAACTGTCCACTCCAGGAGCATCCGTTTCCGTCAGATATGAAAGCTCAAGGTCTGTGTACACAATGGGCCGCACGTGTTTCGAATTCGAAACCCGGGCAAGAACATGTTGAAGCACCTCGGCCTGCTCGGCATCTGCAACGATCGTTTCTATCCCGGCAGCTGACTGAGCAGGATACGCAGAATCGGCGATCACAATCCAGTTCCTGTGCCCGTACAGCGGCAATCGTTCGGCTATTACTCGTCGCCAGTCGTGACCAGGACTGATCTGCGCAAAGCTGGACAGCGCCACGCTAACCGAAAGAAACAAAACCTGCAAGCTCTGTCTGAGTCTCACCGTTCCCCCTGCCCCAGATCCTCACATTGATTGCGGCGATCCAGCACAAAGTCCATGCTAAGCCCGCAGACCTCTCTACTGTTGACAAGCTAGCGCCTGATCAGGTCACCAGCTTCATTCCCAATCGTTCTCGAAGCAGAGATTGCTTTCGTTTCCCGAGGAAGCCGCATGATGAAGTGACTGCCCACCTGGCAACTAAAATCCGCCCAAAGATCTCCGCCATGAGCAACGACCGTCTGGCGCGATAACGCCAGTCCGATCCCGAGACCCTCGCCGTTTCCTCTCGTCGCAAAAGGTTGAAATAGGGTCGACTGCAAATCCGGCGGTATTCCCTTACCTGAATCACGGATGTGCAATAGAACATGATCATCGCCGATCTCCGCGGTAAGCCTTAGCGTTCCTTCATCACCCATAGCCTCCAGCGCATTCTCAAAAAGATTATGAAATACCCGCTCCATGGACATACGGTCCATCTTGAGTTCCAGGTCCGGCGGTATACTCCAATCCGTCTTAATCGACCGTCGTTCCAGCCGGTTCGATAACGCGTTCCACGCATTCGCGGCCAAATCGTAAAGCGACCACAGCTCTGGTTCCGTCTTCTTGCTCCTCGCCGCGGAGAGCAGTTCTTGGAGAATCGCCA
>JBJMGJ010000404.1:0-3743 GCA_045807965.1 Bryobacteraceae bacterium
AACTATTACCCTAAAACACACTAAACCCATCACTACAAAACGGACCAGTGGTTCGACGAGTCACAGTTCGAGAGTTATCGCCGGCTTGGCGCCCATACTATTGAATCGATTCTAGGCCCGGAAAAACGCAGCTTCGCGATACCCGAGTTGTTCTCGCAAGCTCGGGCCTATCTCGGCCTGCGTTCTGTTGAAGAACTTTCGACGGATGGCATAAAGCTCAATCTCTGGAGCGCGGACCTGGGGATGCCGCCCGGTTCCACCCGAGAGCCAGTCGAGCCACGGGAATCGCCGTCTCGGTAGGGAGCGCGGCGTCAGGCCAACCGCGCTTCCAGAATGCACACCGGCGATCCGGTCTCGACGATCCGCGCCAGGCGCAGGCCCGCCGATGCGAATAGATCGCTGAATTCTTCGGCGGTACGCTCTTTCCCGCCTACTGTCATGGCGAGCATTTCAATGTCGAGCAGCTTGCCAGGGCTCGGCACCGGGGCCGGGTCAAGCACCTGCTCGCAGACGAGAACGCGCCCGTGTGGCGGAAGCTGTTCGCGAATAAGGCCCAGGATCTTACGGCAGTAATCATCGCTCCAGTCGTGGAGAATGAACTTCATAATGTAGGCATCGCAGCCGGCGGGCACGCGCTCGAAGAAGCTGCCCGCTTCGAATCCCACACGGTCTTCGCAGCCAGCGAAGTGCGGTTTGCCCTTCGCTCCGGAGATGACTTCCGGCAGATCATAAACGACGCCGCGCATCAATGGATTCTTCTTCAGAATCGATGCAAGAAGGTATCCATGGCCACCACCGATGTCCGCCATACGATCGATCCAGCTGAAGTCGTAAGAGGCCGCAATCGGATCGATGAGAACACTCGAAAACGAGGTCATGGACCGGTTGAACACTTCGGCTTCTTCCGGGCTTTCGGAGAAGAGTTCGAACACGTTCTTTCCGAAAGCTTTGGTCACGCCGTCTTCTCCCGTCCGAACGGTATCCGTGAAGTGCTCCATAGCTCGCGTGCTCCAGCGCTCTCCCATCTGGATAGCCGAATAACGCAACGAATTCGGGCTATCCGTCCGGAGAAGATCGCCCATCGGTTTTAGGGCGAAGCTTTTGCCCGGGACTTCCTCGAACACATCGAAGCTCGCCAGGCAACGCATCACACGATAGAGCGATGGCGCATGTGAGTCGGTGTCGGCGGCGAGCTGCTCGACATGAACCGGGCCGGCGGTCATGTGATCGGCCACGCCCAGGCGCGCCACAGCCGAGAGGCAATAGGTGAGGTGTTTGCCGAAAAGCATTTGCATCAGCGCAAGCGGGGGTGGCACCTGCTCCCCTACTGGTTTCAAAACAGGCTCATTCACGGTATCGAGCATCATACTTGTTGTTTCCGTCCTCACTGATGAACGCGGAGCTCGGACGCAAAACGGCTCAGGCAATTTCAGCGGTTATCTAGCCCGGCCGGCGGTATAGACTGCGGAACAGCTTCACAACCGCTTTGCGATGACGGAAACCGCAGTTCCCGGGTCAGTCTCGATGAAGAATGCTTCGTCTCCGCTGACGATAGTCGCCGTGAAATGAAACCCGACATCAAACGTAAGTTGAGCCGTGCAGTCGGGCGATAGAGTATAAGAGCCGGTGAGCGTTAGCGGATCAGGGTCAATTGCGCCACCCGCGCTGCGTTGGGCGGACATCGTGAATGTTCCGTTGAAATCCACATGGATTATGCCGACTCCGGCTAACGGCGCAATCTGAGCTGTGGGCAAGGTGGGTGGCCCTGCAAAGCCCTTGGCAAGGAAACCGTAATTGCCGGAGAAAGTTTCCGCCGAACAAGTGCCGTGACGGCCCTCCCGGTCTTGTCCCGAGTCGCTGCCTTCGTCAGAGCCTCGCTTTTTGGCAACTCCCGCGATAACAGTTCCCGGCGTGGTTTGCAGAATCAGGATTTCGTGTCCATCATCGACGATGGCGGCGCGGAACGTCACACCATTGCTCGCTTTCGAAGTATAAGAGCAATCCTCGTTGACGCTATATGTTCCCGCCACAGTCGCGGGTCCTTGCACCGCACCGTTGAAGCTGGTTGTTGCGATCAATGTGAAATGTCCAGCGCCATCGAAATGCGTGAATCCCCCGCTCGAGAAAGCTCCCGTCAGTGCTGCCGGAAGAGCAAGCGCAGCTAAGGTGGTTCCCTCTGCCGTAAAGGCAAAGTCGCCTCGCAGGCTCCTGTTATCGCAGCCGCGGCGATCATGATCCTTTGCCTGAGCTAGGACTGCAAAGCCGAGAGCGAAGGCAAATATGCTTACACGCGAAAGACTGAGTTTCATGTTGTCTCCTCGTGTGATATTTACGTTACACGGCGGTATCTGGATTGGTCCAGGCGCGCTTAATCGCAAGGAGGAGGCGCGAGTCAGTCCGGGATAGAGGCTACGCCGTATAGGCGATGAGGAACGTGCAGCCGGTATCAGTATGAATGTCAGCATGCGTGCTTCCAGCTGGCATACATACAAAATCGCCGGCGTAAGCAGTAGTGCCTGAGCTATCGACAACACTTCCTTCGAGGACGAAACACTGTTCTGCGAGACGATGTTCATGCGAAGGATATACCGCGCCAGGCTGCATCCGGACGAGCAGCGTTTTAGTACCCAGGAGAGGCCGCACTTCCACGCCGGGAGATGGCAAGGATCGCCAGGGAGTGTCGCCGCTGCGTACCAGCTTCATTCCTTCGTGCGACTTTGGAACCGGTGGAGCAGGCTTGATTCGGTCCATTAAACGCTGTCGGAGACTCGCGTCGGGTTGCTCGAGCGGAACGGTTAGAGCAATATCGTCCGCTAACGCCGCGTACTCATTGAATTGACCAGTGCAAAATGGACATCCGCCAGATAACCGTTGCTCGAATTGCAGTTTTTCGCGGTCCGGTAAAGCGCCCAGCGAATACAGCGCGGCGGCGGTTCGGCACTCGTCCATTGGATCTTGCATCGTCATCGCCTGGACACCTCACCACTTGCAGGCTGCAGCGCGACTCGGAGCTTGTCCATTGCGGAACGAATCCTCGTTTTGATGGTACCCAACGGGACATCCAATCGGGTTGAAATCTCACCGTGAGTCAAACCGGCAAAATAGGCTAATTCCAGGGCTTGCCGCTGCTCCGGAGGAAGCGTGCGGACCGCTTGCCTGACTTTTGATTGTTGCTCCGCGAGCATACTGGCCTGTTCCGGAAGCGGAGCAGAACTGGCGGCGGAAAACTGTTCCGGCAGCGGGGCTATCTCGTGTTGCCGTTTGCTCGCAAGGTTGCGCAGCCGATCGAGCGCCCTACTGCGGGTGAGTAGTACAAGCCATGTCCACACGCCTCCTCGTGCTGGATTGAAGCTGTTCGCCGAGCGCCAGACCTGCTCATAAACCTCGAGAAGAACTTCTTCGGCATCGGCCTTATCCCCGAGTATGCGAAGTGCCAATGAATATAACAGGCTGGACGTGGCGTCGTACAGGTTTCCGAGTGCTTCCGCGCTTCCCTTCTGGATCTCGCCAATGTATTCGCGCCAGGACTCGTCGGCAGTCCTGTTGCGGCCGACGGGTAGGGGCTCCGGCTGCGGCGCGGGGATCACCCGGAGAACATATCACGACGCAGCGTACGTTGTGCGACCGCCTGGCCCTTCTAACGTTTTTGCAGCGACGCTTGAGATCAACGGCAATGAAAGTCAGCGCGGTTACATTTAGGTATTCACGGATTCCGAGAGTACGAGCAAATCCGTCGTTGCAGT
>JBJMGJ010000405.1:0-4047 GCA_045807965.1 Bryobacteraceae bacterium
GGTGAAACGATCACCACGGCTTTCGTAGAGTCGACGATCAATCAGGTGGTCAGCAGACGGTTCGTGAAGAAGCAACAGATGGCATGGACTCTACGCGGTGCGCACCTTTTGCTGCAGACGCGCACGAAGGTCCTGAATGACGAACTCGATGAGGTGTTTCGTCGCTGGTACCCGAAATTCAGACGACAACCGCAAATGGCGGAATCAGAGAAAAGGGCAGCGTAACCCCCGACCTTCTGACGCTCTCCCTGTTCTGCCTGGATGACGGCACATCCGGAGTGCGCCATGCTTGCGAGTTGCTGCGAGAAGATGCCGAATCGGCGGGCGTTCGCGTGCGCGGGCTCCTTCTATTTTGAAATCGGACTGCTGTGACCGCGCCTGGGGTGGCCGTGGAGAGAAATGAGATCGCTCTGCAAAGCGCTGCTAGTTACAGTGTCATGGTCAGAGCGCAGCAAATCGCGAATTGTTGTTTTGCGCAGTATGCTGTCAATGGCGCTCTGCACGGCACGCCAAAGAGAGCGGATGGAGCAGTCGGTCGAATGCGCGCAGCTGGTTAGGGTACCGGAGTGCCGATTGCAGAAATCGTCTTCGTAGATGCGGCCTCCGAGAATGGTCAACGCATCGCCAACGTAGATTCGCTCAGGAGGAAGCGCGAGCGTATAACCGCCTGTCTTGCCACGCGCAGCTTTTACAAATCCGCCCTGCCGCAGAATGCGCATCAACTTGGCCACGTATGCTATCGAGAGACCCTCGTGACGGCTGATCTCCGGAATGGTCGCGCCCCCGTTCGCACCCTGCTGCGCGACCTGCAAAAGGCAGCGCAATCCGTACTCCTCGTGAGAGCTCAGTTTCATCGCTGCAATTTTGAAAGCGGCACGGTCTGGGGGCCCAGATCAAAACCGAGGGCCAGCCTCGCCGCATCCGACATCTTGCTGCGGTCCCACGGTGGGTCGAAAACCAGCTCGATGTTAGCCGATGTGACGCCTTCGATACTTAGAATTTTGTGCTTCATCTGGTTCGGCAAAATTTCAGCCACGGGGCAGTTCGGCGCAGTCAGCGTCATTCTGACCAGCACCTCTCCGTTGGGCGTGATTTGGAGATCGTAGATGAGGCCGAGCTCGTAGATATTGACTGGGATCTCCGGATCGTACACCGTCTTCAGTATCTCGATAACGCGGGGGCGCAGGTCTTGAGACATGGTTCACTCCGTCGAGACTGGTTGTCCTTCGCCGCGCAGCGCGGCGCGAAGCGTGTGCCACGCGAGCGTTGCGCACTTCACACGCATCGGATATTCGCGGACGCCGGAAAACACAGCCAGCTTGCCCAGATCGGGCGCGGGCGGCCGTTCTTCGGTCAACAGGCTGTGGAACTTCTGAAACGCGCTCTCCGCCTCTTCCGGCGTCTTGCCCTTAATTGCCTCGGTCATTAGGGAAGCCGAGGCAGTCGAGATGGCGCAACCGGCGCCGTGAACGCGAATTCCCGTAATGTGTCCGTTCTCAAGTTTGAGCTGTAGACTAAGCCTGTCGCCGCAGAGCGGGTTGTAACCCTCGGCACTGTGCGTCGCCTGCGCGAGCGCACCCGTGTTGCGGGGCCGCTTGCTGTGGTCAATGATCGTTTCCTGATAGAGATCGTGCAGGTCCGACACTACGAAAAAAACTCCTGTACTTTACGGATTCCGGCAATCAGAGCATCCACCTCCGCTACGGTGTTGTAAAAGGCCAGGGAAGCTCGTGTGGTGGCGGCGATCTGAAAGCGGTCCATCACGGGTTGCGCACAGTGATGACCTGTTCGCACCGCGATGCCTTCCCGATCGAGAATGGTGCCAATATCGTGCGGGTGTGCGCCATCGACAACGAACGAGATCACGCTAGCCTTGCTCGGCGCGGTTCCGATGATCCGAACGCCGCTCAGTTGAGAGATAGCTGCGGTTGTGTATTCCAGCAGCTCATGTTCGTACGCTGCGATCCCGTCCAGGCCGATGCCATTGATGTAATCGATCGCCGCGCCGAGGCCTACAATGCCTGCAACGTGCGGCGTTCCGGCCTCGAACTTGTACGGCAGAACGTTGTATTCGGTCTTCTCAAAGGTTACCGAGCGTATCATGTCACCGCCGCCCTGGAACGGCGGCATGGCGTCGAGCAACGTTTCCTTGCCATACAGAACACCGATGCCCGTGGGACCGAAGAGCTTGTGGCCCGAAAAGGCATAGAAGTCCGCGCCAAGCGCGCGCACGTCAACTGCCATGTGCGGCACAGCCTGTGCGCCGTCCACAACCACCGGAAGGTTCCAGCAGTGAGCCATTTCGATCATGCGGGATAACGGATTTACCGTCCCAAGAGCATTCGAAACGTGCGCAAGAGCTACCAGGCGAGTGCGCCCGTTCAGCGCTTTCTCGAATTGATCGAGCGGAATGACCCCACGGTCGTCGATGTGAACAACCCGCAGGCGCGCCTGTTTCTCTTTACAGAGCATCTGCCAGGGAACGATGTTCGAGTGGTGTTCCAGACCGGAGATCAGCACCTCATCGCCGGCTTTAATGTTCTGACGCCCATAGGTCTGTGCGACAAGGTTTAGCCCTTCAGTTGTGCCGCGAACGAAGATAATCTCATTCGTCGAAGACGCATTGATCAAGCCTCGCACCTTTTTTCGCGTGCGTTCGCAGGCTTCGGTAGCGCGAGTGCTCAACAGGTGCACGGCGCGATGCACGTTCGCGTTGTCGTGCGAGTAGTAATTGACCAGCGCATCGATAACCGCCTTCGGTTTTTGGCTGGTCGCCGCATTATCGAGATAGATCAGCTGCTTTCCGTGAATCTTTTCCTGCAGAATAGGGAAATCTTCCCGAATCCGCTCCACATCGAGGATAGTGTGTCTTTGAAGGAGTTCAGCGTGAGCGCTCATGCGACTGCCTCCGCAGAACGGCGCGAATGTGTCAGAGATTCGAAGAGCGCTTTTTCAAGGTGCGCGCGGACGCCTGGAATGCCGATGCGGTCGATGACGTCGCGCGCAAAGGCATAAATCAGAAGGTCGCGGGCCTCTGTCTTGCCGATGCCTCGCGTGCGCAGGTAGAACAGCGCTTCTTCATCAAGCTGGCCGATGGTCGCGCCATGGGTGCAGCGTACATCGTCGGCCAGAATTTGAAGCTCGGGTTTCGTGTTGATCACGGAGTTTTCGGAAAGCACCAGGTTCTTATTGGTCTGCTTGGCATCCGTCTTTTGCGCGTCCTTCCGCACGAAAATCTTTCCGTTGAATACGACGCTGGACGCGCCGTCAAGAATGCCTTTATAAAGTTCGTGGCTGGCGGCATGCGGCGCAGCGTGATCGAGCGCCGTGTGATTGTCGATATGTTGTTTGCCGTTCGCGAGATAAAGACCGTTTAGCGTACCTTCACAGCCGGTGGAAAGGACCGCGTTCACATCATTTCGCACCAGCAAGCCGCCGAGCGAGATGTTATGCGATTTGAAATTAGAATTGCGCGACTGGTGTGCTTGAATGGTCGCGACGTGGAACGCGTCCGGACTCTCCTCTTCGAGTTTGACGTGCTCGACAATCGCGTTCTCGCCAACGACAATCTCCGTAACAGCGTTCGTGAAATACGGGCCGCGGCCTGTGTATCTCTCCACAATCTGAACCTGACTGCCGGCGCCGGCAATGATCAAATTGCGCGGGTGAGTAGTCCGGTCCGGAACTGCCGTGAAATCGATCCATAACGGCTCTTCCACAACTGTATTCGCGGGAATGTACAGGAATGCGCCGTCTTCAAAGTTGGCAGTGTTCAGGGCGACGAAGGGGTTTTCGCAAGTCGCGTAATGGCCCAGATACTCTTCGATCGGTCCAGGATGGCGTTCCAGAGCGGTACGCAGACTATGTCCATTGACGCTGGGCGCAACCGTGGGGAACTGGGCCTTGGCGATCGGCGCAACGTTGGTGAAGCGCCATTCCTCCTCGCGCGTCGTCGGAAAGCCATGTGCTTCAAAGTGCTCCGAAGCGCGCTTGCGAATGTCTGCAAGATCGGAGATCATCGTTGCGATCACTGCGCCGTCTCCGACA
>JBJMGJ010000406.1:0-5379 GCA_045807965.1 Bryobacteraceae bacterium
CCTGCTTTCCCGCAGGTTTTTAACTCCGTCGGAAGCGGGTTCCAGCGCATACCGGATATTCAGACCGTCACGCCTAATTTTAAGAACGCGTACACCTTCAACTCGAGTTTCCAGATCTCGCAGCAACTAACCCATAACGACTCGCTGATGCTCGGCTACGTGAACACTGGCGCGCGCAATCAGGTGTATCTGCGGAATATGAATCTGATTAACCCCATCCGGTATCTTGCCGATGGACGCCCAGTCTTTGGATCGGCGCGCTTGGATCCTCGTTTTGGCAACATCACGCTGCAAGATATCGGCGCTATCGCGTCCTACAATGCCATGCTCGTGAACTGGAATCACCGTTTGTCGCGCGGCGTGCAGGTAAACGCCTCCTACACGTGGTCGCATTCCATCAGCGATGCGCCCGATGCCAACAGCTTCGAACAAAATTTACCGATCGAAGATGCGACGAATCGCAGCCGCGATCGCGGCAACAGCGTCATCAACCGGCCTCACGCGTTCACGATGTCTACCTATATCGCTCCGACCTTCCAAATCGGAAACGGTTTCCTGCACCGCCTGGCAAACGGAAACGAACTCGCGGTGATTGCGAACTTGTCGTCGGGAGACGCGCAGAACATCGTTGCCAATCAGGTGCTCAATGGGGACGGCATCACGACGGGCGTTACTCGCCCGCTTTACTTAGGCCGTTATACCGCTCGCACTCCGAGCATCTACCAATTCGATGCCCGGTACACGCGGACGCTCGCCACGCTCTGGGACCGGGTCAAGCCGAAGTTCATTGCTGAGGCCAACAACCTTTTCAATCATCCGAACATTACCTCAGTCAACGTAACGGCACAGGTAAATGCTGACGGAGTGATCACGACGCCAGCGTCTCTTGCGCCAGTATCCACCGTTCTCGAGGGCAGAATTATTCAACTCGGCGTTCGATGCGATTGGTAATAGCTCGCTAGTACGAAAAGCTTAACGGGACTTAATGGCCTCGGAACGCCGGGCTAAGTATCCCTACGTCGCCTGTCAGCGTCTTATTAGCAGAGCACCGAATCGATAAATTCAGTGCTCTACGGAGGATTGAACATGCGACTATGTTGTGCTAGTTGGAAAACTTTTCTGGCCTGCGGACTTTTTACCGGCGCGGCAACGGTTTGTTTAGCGCAAGCGCCCTACCCGCAGACGCAGTATCCGCCACAACAACAGCAGCCGTACCCGAATCAGTCACAATATCCTACGCAACAGCAGTACCCCAACCAGTCACCGTACCCTCCGCCTCAGCAATACCCTCAGCAGTATCCAAACGGGCAGTATCCGCCCCAGGGCCAGTACCCGACGGGCCAGAATCCGCCCCCGCAACAATACCCGGCCTACGGGCAGCAGCAACCGCCGATGTTGCCGCCGCAACAACTGGACCAATTAGTCTCCCGGATCGCCCTGTATCCAGACCCACTGCTGGCACAAGTACTTACGGCGTCGACATACTGGGATCAAGTTCCTGACGCCGCAACCTGGGCAATGCAACACCAAGAGATGCATGGCGATCAGCTTGTCGCTGCGATCAACGCGGACCGCTTGCCCTTTGACCAAAGCGTAATGGCGCTACTGCCGTTCCCCACCGTTCTCGACCAGATGGCTCGCGATTCCGGTTGGACACAGCAACTCGGTTCGGCCGTTCTCGCACAGCGCGGAGATGTGATGGATGCCGTGCAGCGGATGCGGCAACAGGCTTATGACTACGGGTATCTTCGTAACAGTCAATACGATCAGGTGATTTATCACGGTCCGGGGAGCATTGAGATCGTACCCGCCGCGCCGGGTTACTACGCTGTTCCGATATATGATCCCGGCGTCGTGTTCGTCCGACCGCGCCCGGGCTTCTACGCGGGGACAGCGATTCGGTTTGGCCCGGCCGTAGGGATCGGCGCGTCTTTCGCCCCATGGGGCTGGGGCGGCGTCGCGTTCGGCTGGCGCGATCACAACATCCTGTATGACCGCCGGCCATGGGTTCGCACATGGGCCAATCGCCCTGTCGTCGTCCATCCGTACGTAGGAGGAGGAAGGCCCCACTATGAATCGCACCGTATCGAGCGTCGCGATGACCATGGTCGGGATGACCACGGTCGCGATCACGATCGAGGCAGAGACCATCGATAAGGCATTGCTATGCGTCGGTTAAAGGCGAGGGGCGAAATTAGAACAGTCGAATCGATGCGGCACTCCGGCATGCGACGCGCAACGATACTTGCGCGTCGCCATACTGTGAACGCGTAAATGGGCTTGCTCTTTACAGCGGCAGGATCTCTTCGCGCTGCGTGTCGAAGTCGATTCTTCGGCGCTGCTCATAGGCTAGGTTCCCGAGATGCGATGCCTGAGCGGAGCGGTGCCCAATCAGCACGTCGCCGTTTGGCCGTTTCCGGCTCTGGACGCATTCGAGGAAATTGCTTACGTGCTCTTGCGTCAGCGGGTCTCGCGTATTAGAAATCTGCTTCGCCTGGACCACTTCAGCCGGCGTTTTGCTTGCTTTGGGAGTGAATTCGTAGCGGGCGCGGGTAATCCAGAGCCGGCCCTCGGTTCCGCACATTTCAATCCTTCGCCCGTGATGCCCGGCGCCAAGGTGGCCTCAAACGTCGCTGTGAACGGGTTCGGATCCGCGTACTGCAGCAGGACGTTGATGGTGTCCGGTGCGGTGCGGCCATCCCGATAGTGGTAAACGCCTCCGGCGGCGGATGCGGCGTAGGGCGTATCGCGATTGGTGAAAAGGTGAACGACGTCGATCCAGTGAGTGAACAAGTCCGTGACTTGCCCACCGCCGAAATCGAGGTAAGCTCCTCAGAAACTTGCGAAGACAAGGCGAAAGCCGTCGCAAGTTTTAGCCCTTGGCGACGTCCCGTCAGGGTCGTCCGACGGCTCTCCATTCAACGTCCTGGTGCATCTTTCCTAGCACCGCAGCGACATCGCCCTTTCCGAACGCCTCGTACAGGCCCGAATCAGTTGCACATTTTCTTGGGACATGGTGGCCTCCTCAAACCATCTGCGGGTCCGTCTGCAACGCAAGTATATGAGATTCTGCGGAGTTCCGCGGCTGCTGCCGACTTCGGTGGAAGTTGCGCGGATTGTGGCACCCCGGCCATCACGACCCGAGCTCGATAGCTTTTAGGCTCGAGAAAGATTTGAATACTGACGGCAAAGAATCCACAGCGGTCCTTGGAGCCGTTGATCGTGGTTCGAATCCATGTCGGGGAGCCACTTCGCACAACCACATGCAATCAGGGCCTGGGTAAGAAGACGGCTTAGCTCATGGACGGCGGTACACCTTGCCCCCTTTCATGACGAACAGGACCTTTTCCGTGGCACGAATGTCTTCGAGCGGATTGCCGGCCACCGCCACGATGTCCGCAAACTTGCCGACCGCCAGTTCGCCGCGATCTGTTGTCCCCAGCAGGGCGGCGGCGTTAGTAGTCCCGGCGCGCAGCGATTCCATCGGCGTCAGCCCGGCGATCTCCACCATGGCTGTAAACTCCTTGGCGTTTTCGCCGAACGGAACGTTCGGCGCGTCGGTTCCAAGCGCGATGTTCACTCCCCCCTGTGCCGCTTTGCGTAAGTTTGTGCGGGCCAAAGGGAGGACGTAATCTGCCTTCCGACGGACGATCGGTGGTAGCGAGTTGAAGTCCACGGTGGCATTCAGGGCGAGGGTAGGAACCAAATACGTGCCATGACCCTTCATCAATCGGATGCCTTCATCGTCGATCATCGAGCCGTGTTCAATGGACGCTACGCCCGCTCTGATGGCGGCAATTATGCCTTCGGTACCGTGGGCGTGGGCGGCGACTTTGACGCCATGGCGCGTCGCTTCCTCGATCACCGCCTTCATTTCCGAATCGGACATCTGCTGCGCACCAGCGGAATCCTCCATCGAGAGAACGCCCGCAGTGGCTGCAATCTTGATCACTTTGGCGCCGTGCTTGAGCTGGAATCGTGTGGCCTTGATGGCATCGTCGGGGCTATTAATTACTCCGTACTCGGGGCCGGGCTCGACGAGGGACGTGGCGATCCTGGTGAACATCTCGGGGTCGCCATGGCCGCCCGAGATTGTGATTATATGGCCGGCGGTTATGATGCGCGGCGCATCGATCCAGCCTGCATCGCTTGCTTTGGACAGCGCCACTGCCAATAGGTCTTTGGTGTATTGCGTTTGGCCGAGGTCACGGACCGTGGTGAAACCGGCCATCAGCATTTTGCGGGCACCGACGGTGGACCGCAACGCCGCCTCGGCTGGTTCCTCACCAAAGATATTCGCTCGAAAGTTTACCTCGGCCCCCACAACATGGACGTGCATGTCGATGAAACCAGGAAGGAGAGTCGTGTCGCCCAAGTCGATGACCGATGCACCCGTGGGCACAGTGGATGGATTGACCCCTGTGATGTATCCGTTCGAGACCACGATGGAGGCTGGCGAGACGATACGGCCGGTATTCAGGTCGATCATCCGCCCAGCGCGGAGCACGGTGGTTTGGGCCCAGACAGCACTTGACGTGAGGATGCCTGCAGCCAAGACACGACAAAACTTGTACATGCCAGGGAGTCTATATCAGTTTTAGAACCCGGATTAGGTCGCAGGTAGGACAGGCCCCTCGTTGGCCATGCGCGCTACTGGGAACTAACGCAGTGTCACCGGGAGCGGCGCCAGCGCCGCCTTCCACGGAGTTCGGAAGTCTGAGCCAGAGCCAGACTGTTCGCGATTGGCTGAGTCGTCCTCGGTTGTCATTGCCACCATATGAGCGATCGCACAGGCTTTAGCTGCGGGTCGACGTTCTTCTAGCTTCGCTCCCCCGCCGCTGCGGCCCAAGTTTCTGCTCTCAGCGACGTCCCGTCAGGGTCGTCCGACGCTCCCTAGTAAACAGTCATCCGATGCTGACATGATCACGTGACAGATCATGACACAAGGTCACGCAGCTGATCATGGTCATGCAGCAAGTCATAATTCGTTTCCTGCAGCTCCGATTCTGAACGTCGGACACAATCAGAAATCTTCGTGTTCAATCTGCTGGAAGGGCATTTCACTATCGTATTGGCGAATCCTGAGGAGGTGAAGAGCCGGAAGGGGCATAAAACGGATCGCAAAGATGCAGAACATCTGGCGGATTTGTTGCGTCACAACCACGTCCGCGCCAGTTACATTCCACCTGAGCCGGTGCGTCAGTTGCGCGATGTGACTCGTCGCCGTATCCAACTGACGCAAGATGCGTTCCGGGAGCGGAACAGGGTTGATTCTCGCATCCAGCAGCTGTCTGCGACCTTTCACCAGAAGTAGGGCCGAACTCCCCGCCTTGCTCAAAGCAGCGTCCGAACACTCTATTGGCTAGCGCCAATAAGTGC
>JBJMGJ010000407.1:0-4120 GCA_045807965.1 Bryobacteraceae bacterium
CTTTTCACCCATGCAACTTCCTAAAGGGCTCAGGAGCCCTTCACGAGAACTGGTGATCGTCGGCCTATGACCTCAGTCCGCCCGGATAAGAGATCGGTTCAGAACCGACGCGATCGCCGAACTCAGCATTCCCCGAACTCAGATCTTTTGTAAGTGTCTCGCGCTTGGCGCGGCAAGACTTGCACTCGGCGCCTCCCGGAGCGTGTCCTCCGCATGAACACCTCTGAATTCCAGCAGCTCCCGCCGCATCCCCGGCCTGACCCTCCTGAAGCTTCGGCGACGCCAGAGTCTTTTCTACCGCTTCCGCAACACTCTCAGCTTCACGCTCGTACTGGTTATCAGCAGCCCCGACGACGAGTTTGGGTTGCACGGCATAACCGTTCTGCTGGACCACGTGAGTCAACTCGTGCGCCAATAAGTGACGTCCTTCCGAACTGTGTGGGTTGTAAGCACCATCCCGGAAGAAGATATCGCTCCCGGTCGTGAAAGCGACAGCGCTTACAGCGCGATTCAAGGCGTGCGACTCGGCACCGGTATGTATTCGCACAGTACCGAAATCAGCGCCAAAGGCCGATTCCATCTGCAGGCGCGTTCCCGTATCCAGAGACTGTCCTCGTCCTCGTGACCGGTCGATAGCTGTTTCGACGTCAGTCGTCACCTCAGCCTCACCGCCATCCGTGTGTCTGGAAATTGCGAGAACACGTTGCACAAACCTGTTACCACGAGTTTGCTGCCATTGGAGCAACAGCAGCTTAGCAGTAGATGGTTCAGTACTGGACGTCCGGTTCAATACCTTTGCATAACGAATTTCAGCCGGCTCCCCGACAGGAAGAGAAGGGTCCTGCAAAGGCGCAGACAGAGTCGCAGTCGAGATATTTCTGCCTGGCTGTTGGACTGAGTTTCCGGCAACCAGTGATTGTGGAGAACTCGCCTTCTCGATCGCTAAGCCTCGCATTGGCTGATTACCCTAACCTTTAGTTGAACTCGTTGGAAGCCTGGGACACGATTATAGTCGAATTTTTGACTTCGGTCACCATTTTCTTCCCGAAGCTCCAGCCGGTGGTCTTTTGGGCTTCCGGCCGTCAAGTGCCCGCGGCCCGAGCAGTGGTTTCCAAGGGCCGGCGCAGTAACTCGGCTAACGTGCGCAGTTGCTTTCCGGTGCTGTCTTTCATCCACTGGCTAGCTGGCGGGCTTACGGTTTTGGCGCGAGAAAGAGAGTTCTGCATTTCCTCGGTGTTTCCTAGTCCGAACCACGCCTCAGCCATGGTGGCGTGAATCCAATATGCGTTCTCTAGGTTACGACCAGAGCTCAACAGTGTTTCACAAATCGGAAGTACCTTCAGTCGCGACCGCCGCGCAAGGACAGAGTCAGCGATAGCGTCATCCCCTTCCGATATACTCGCGCGGGCATCCAGCATATAAGCGAGATTGATTCCATTGTAGTGATCGTTCTTAAGATGGAACCCCTTCTCGTAAGCAAAGATGGCCGTCTCGAGCGCCGACCGGTCGCGAGTGCGCTCCCAAATCTGTTTGTGCACGGAACCCCAGAGGCCCAGGGTTTCAGGGTCTACCGAAACGTCAGGCTGCAATTGAGCCAGCAGCAATTTCGCGCTTTCGAGCGCTCGCAGCGGAGTTGGGATTTCACTTTTGTAAGTCGCCACCGCGAGCTTCTGAACAACGTAAGGATCGCGCGGAACGATGGTTCGCACCGTGGTGAGAAAGCCCATTGCTTTCAGGAAGTTTCCTGCCGCCATGGCGTCGTCAGCGTCTTTCATCAATTCACTGACAGTGGTTTCAGAATCCGTAGCTGCAAGCGATTCGCGCGTATCGGCGTTGTTCACCGCCTCCGTGACAAGCGCCGCGGCGGCAGCTACTGCCCTAGCGACTTTCCTTACCGGGGGACTCAGATCGCGGAGGAAGCTGTAAACAGGACTGTCCGCGACGGCACGGCTGGCAATCGCCTCGAGAGCCCTCTGCAGTTCATGACGCATCCGCTCCACTTCTTCGTAATCGATGCCGTCGCCCATATGCTGATATCTGCGAATGGCAACGTGATTTACGTCAAATGGGAAGACCATTTTGTCCTCCGCGATTGTAATCGTGGTGTACGGACGAAGAGCGTGGCGCACTCCGAGCTCATAAAAGGCGTTGCAGTTCGACGTTGAGACGTCGGCGATAACAACGTCTGCCGCGAGCAACTGTTCGTACATTGGGATATCGATTACGCCGGCATGGATGATCTCGTCGGCCCTCCGGCAATCCAGCCCGGCGGCTAAGGCGGCTGGCTTAATGATGTAACGGTAGGACTTGTCCAGATCGAGAACGCGTCCGGTGCAATAATCGGTCTTTCTGCCGAATCCCATCACCACAAAACAGGTCTTCTTAGCATTCAGGTCGATAGAACTATTCATAATGCACTCAAATCGATCACCTCGAAACGAGCGGTACGCTCATCACACAGAGTGAAGCGATCACCAGCTTTCAGAAGCCGCGCTCTGCCGATTGCTCGCCACCCCGCATTCGTATGGACGTACGTTCCGTTGCGCGATTTAAGATCTTCCAGCTGGATCCCGCGACCGTCGGCACTTAAACGAACCCGCGCGTGTGCTCCCGAGACCTGCGGCAGTTCAACCACCAAGTTGGAGCGTGCTGGATCTCTTCCAATCGTCAGCGGTTCCGCCCCGAGTTCGAAGATTTCTTCGGTCCGTTCGCCGATGGTAAAGCGTAAGCTTAGCTTCACGCGAGTCTGCGGTTGGTAACCACGCTCGACAACTGCTCGAACCCGATTCCACCAGGTGCGAACGACGTTCAGGAGGCCGGAGTGGTCCAGGAACTCGTTTGCTTCGGGCGGTTTAGGCGCAGGCGGCGCCGGCATGAGATCACGCCGGAAATTAGCGAGAGTCTGGTAACGATCTTTGTCGCGCACCGCCAAGCCGTGCAATATCGTTCGCTCCGCCATCTCCGGGACCTGAATTCCTCGGTCACGCGGTGAGGCGAGTGTGTCACGGCTGAGCCGGAAGGGCGCTTCCGGCGGAGCCGCGCCGGTAAGGCAGCGATACATCGTGGCCGCTAGCGAGTATACATCCGTCCAGGGTCCGGTGTGCCCCTCGGGTTGATATTGCTCCCAAGGTGTGTAGCCGGGTTTGAGAATGAGCAGCCGAGTCCTTTGATCGCGCAGAACCTCTCTAGCGGCACCGAAATCGATCAGCTTTACGGCTCCGGACTTACAGAGAAAGATATTGTCCGGACTAACATCGCGATGGATGATATGGGCAGTGTGCACGTTCTCGAGCGCATCCATGACGGGTGTAAGGATTCGTATACACTCTTCGAACCCGATCCTACCGTTCTCTTGTCCGGCGAGATACTTGGCCAACGTGATTCCGTCCAAGTACTCCATGACAATGTAGCCAGTTTCATTAGCCTCGATAAAGTCCATTACCGCCACAGTGTTCTGACCACGAAGCCGAGAGAGTGTTTGTGCTTCGTGAGAGAACTTTTCCAGTCCGTATCGATAGTGTTCTCGACTCTCCGGATCCGAAGATGTAACGGTTTGGCTACCGGTCTGGCGTGTGGCGAAGGACGTGGGGAAGTATTCTTTGACGGCAATCTTACAATGGACCGCTAAGTCGAAAGACAGATAAGTGATTCCGAAACCGCCCTGCCCGAGGACGCGACCGAGAAGGTAGCGTCCCACAAGAATAGTCCGGGGCTGCAGTTGCAACTCGGATGGGTTCCGAGTGCCCTCCGTCCAGCCGCAGGAACCAATGTTCGGGCAGCGGCCATTTTGCTTTACATCCATGCAGCCCATGCAGAGTTCGTGCTGCGCGAGGGCAGCGACTGCGCCTGCCATTATGAACATCCCGGAACAAACTTGCGGGCCGCCGCCTGGCGGAACACGGCCAGAGCGGAGTAGTTATCAGTGGGTTGGCGATTTCGCTGTAATAGTCGGTCCTCTCCATGGCGAAGCCAAGTTTCGGGAGACCCGGCGACGTTCAGATGAGTGTTCAGTTCGTTTTCGAGCGCATGCCTAAAATAGCCCTCAATGGCGCTCTGATGCCCGGCCAGGAGACCGATCGGCGTGGTCCGCATGTTGGCGCACTCGGATTTTTGCGGTGGC
>JBJMGJ010000408.1:0-7946 GCA_045807965.1 Bryobacteraceae bacterium
CCAGGCGTTTACCATTGCGAGCGGAGAAAAGACGACGCTTTCCAGACGGCGTACCAGGTCTTCCTCATTCTTCGCATCGCGGACTTCGGGACACCAGAGCAGACCCGTAAACCCCGAATTCACCAGAGCCCGGATGAAATCCCGGTGTTCATACAGATCGCTGTAGAGAACGAATGGATACGGTGTCGCGAGCGCTCCGCTCGATCGAACCAGGCTGTACGTACTTCGATTCCGCTGCTTGTATTGTTGCCAGATGGCCTGCTGATAACGCAGCCCGAACACCGCGTGCATCTGCTCCCCGTCTACGCCGGACGGGAACCGGGAGAAATCCGGAAACGACCAGCCACCCGTGTAATCCGAGCTATCGCATTCGTCCAGCTTGAAACCTGAGATTCCAATGTCAACGAGAGTGCGCCCATGATAATTGCCAAATAGTTCGCGCGCCTTTTCCCCGGCGAAGTCAGGAACAAGGCCACCCCACACACCGTAGTCGCCGGAATACGGAAGTAGAGACTCGAAGAGAGGTGAAGAAGGATGGGTGAACGCATGCTCCCAGAGGTTCACCTGGAAGCCCTGATCCGACATATCCTTCACAAACTTCCCGGGATCCGCGAAACGCGTGGAATCCCAGGCAAAGCTGCAGGAGTAGGCGTGCGTTTGCCAACCCGGTTCAAGACCAATCACGTCGCAGGGGATGTTCCGCTGCCGAAATTCGCGAGCGAGTTGTTTGATGCTTTCGCTGTCGTCGTGCTGCTCCGCGCGATACCAGAACCCCAGGCCCCATTCGGGCGGCACCAGTCCTCCGCCCGAGAACAGGTTGTAGCGCTGAACCGCTTGCCGCATCGACGGACCCGCAAAGAGATATACGTCCACTCCCTTTGCTCTCGGAACTTCGATGATGATTTCGCCCGGATCCTGCAGCGCGAGCTTGCGGGTCATATCAGGCGTGTTGACCGCGCCGGAGGACGCCGGCACTGCGTGGGTGGGCTTCAGGCGCGCATCACCGCAGTAGAAATCAACATGACGCGTACTGTCGACGAAAAGACCGTATCCGCGCGTAGTCACATAAAACGGTACCGGCGCGTGCGAGTCTCCGGTGTCGAGCTTGGGATCCGCATTGACGCGAATGGTCTTCTTCTTGCCGCGCTGGGAGAACGAGAGCAGTTGCAGTCCGAATCCATACACCAGTTCTCCCGGTGGCATCGGAATTCGCAGAACACATCCACGGTCCGTGACCGCCCCGGCAAGAGCGGACAGTGGAGGGGCTTCTGAAGCCGGCAATTGCGCCAACTTGCTTTCCGCGGGCGGGATTAGCCGGGAGCGAACCGGCGTGTAAGCCTCCGGTGTGCCCAGGGTGGCTTTCCAGATACCCGGAAATGCCTTCGTCCAATTCAGACCTTGATTGTCGACAGGCTGCGTTCCTTGCCCAATCAAGTCAAGTCCCGCTCCGGCGCTGAAGCCCACAGCAATGGTCCGGCCTAATTGACGTCGGTTGATCATGAACTCGATTTCAGACTACATGAGTTTCAAACGAGTTCATACCGGTTGAGCGGCGAATGCAACAAAAAAGAGGCTCCGAACCGGAGCCTCATACAAGCAGTTTTGAATCGCGACGGCTTAGCGATCGGAAGTGCCACTTCCTGTCGATGAGCCAGTCGAACTGGAGCCCGACTTCCCGCGTTTCCCTTTGTGCTTCGAACCGGCTGTGCCCGAAGTGCCAGAGCCGCTGCCCGAAGATCCGGAGCCCATCGTGCCTCCGCCCGAAGAGCCCGATTGGCCGCTTCCGCCACTTCCGGATTGACCGGACTGGCCCGCGCCGCCACCCGCGCCTGACTGGCCCGCGCCGCCACCCGCGCCTGACTGGCCGGCACCGCCACCTGCGCCTGACTGGCCGGCACCCGCACCGGCACCCGCACCGGATTGGCCAGCACCGGCGCCACCGCCCGAACCCGCCTGGGATAGCGGCAGGCCTACGGCAATCATTGGAATTGAGACTGCGCTTAGAAGAAGCGAGTAGAATACTTTTCTCATATCTATAAACGTTGCTCCTTGTTATGCGTGATCGCGCACACAAATGGGACGAGTAAATCTAATGCGTATTACCTAGGTGTATTACTGTGACAGAGCATTCCCTTCAGTCTCCAGCACAAAAGCCTGGAGAGATCGTGCGGGGACGGCATAGACACTGCCGACATTTAGAGTATGGAAATGCTCTTGGCACCCCGGATGATTTGTGTCGATGATGAGACACCACTCGTTACTCCCTGGCGACTCGGGCAACGTAAACTCCTGGTCCTCGTGATGCACGTTTATGACGAGCAACAGTGTTGCCTCATGTCCACGCTGCCGGATGCCGGTTGTCTGGGCCCTTCCATCCAGTAGCATTCCGAAACATCGCAACTCATCCGTCCATTGCTCTTGCGCAATCTCTGTTCCGGAGCGATGAATCCAAGTTACGTCCTTCACACCCAATTCTTCGACGTACTCGCCCGTCAGAAAGCGGTTCCTTCGAAGGATCGGATATTTGTGCCGGAGGCGAGTGAGCTGCTGGACAAAATGAATGAGCGACTTTCCCTTTTCCTCGACTTTCCAGTTGAACCAGCTTACTTCGTTGTCCTGGCAATACGCGTTGTTATTGCCTCCCTGCGTGCGTCCGAATTCGTCGCCAGCGAGGACCATCGGCGTGCCTTGGGCGAAGAGCAGCGTCGCCAGCATATTTCGCGTTTGCCGCTCGCGCAAAGCGTTGATATCCGGGGCATCAGTCGGCCCTTCAAACCCACAGTTCCAGGAACGGTTATCGGAACTGCCGTCATTATTGTCCTCTCCGTTCGCTTCATTGTGTTTCTCGTTGTACGTGACGAGATCATTCAATGTAAACCCGTCGTGGGCCGTGATGAAGTTGACGCAAGCCCACGGGCGTCGACCCTGATGGTTGAAGGTCCGGCCGGACGCACACAATTGCTCCGCCAATGCTGCCGCGGATGTCGAGCCCTTCCAGAAATCGCGGACGGTGTCCCTGAATTTGTCATTCCATTCCGCCCATCCAGGCGGGAAAGCGCCCACCTGGTATCCACCGGGACCACAATCCCAGGGCTCCGCAATCAGCTTCACCGTTCCCAGTACAGGGTCCTGGCTGCAGGCCTTCAGAAATCCACTTTGGTTGTCGAATCCGTTCGGCTCGCGAGCCAAAATCGTTCCAAGGTCGAAACGGAATCCGTCGACGTGGGTCTGCTCTACCCAATAGCGGAGACTATCCGTCACCATCTGAATCACTCGCGCATGGCTCAGGTTCACCGTATTGCCTGTCCCGGTGTCATTGATGTAATAGCGCGGCTGGTCAGGAAGCAAGCGGTAATAGCTAGCGTTATCAATACCCTTGAACGAAAGAGTAGGACCCTTCTCGTTCCCCTCCGCCGTGTGATTGTAGACGACATCCAGAATCACCTCCAGACCAGCGGCGTGGAGTTTCGCGACCATCTCCTTGAACTCGCGCAAACTATCTTGTTTGGCGGCCGCATACCGTGGATCCGGCGCAAAAAACCCGATGGTGTTGTAGCCCCAATAGTTCGTGAGATCTTTATCGAGCAGCAAGCTGTCGTTTATAAAGGTGTGAATCGGTAGAAGCTCGACGGAAGTTACACCGAGCGCCTTGATATACCCGGTTACAGCATCCGTACCCAAGCCCGCATAAGTGCCCCGTAACTCAGACGGAACGTCGGGGTGCAACATCGTAAAGCCGCGTACATGCGTTTCATAGATGATGGTGTCGTCCCACGGAATCGGATTCCTGCCCGGGTTCCCTTTCCAGTCGAAGAGCGGGTCGACGACAGTGCATTTCGGCATGTAGGGGGCACTGTCCCGTTCGTCGAATGTGAGATCGTCTCCGGATTCCATCACGTATCCGAAGACGGCCGGATTCCAGGTGAGTTGCCCAATGTGCGCACACGCGTAGGGATCCAGAAGGAGTTTATTCGGATTGAAGCGGTGACCGGCGTCCGGCTCGTACGGCCCATGAACGCGATACCCGTAGATCGTTCCCGGCGTGACATCCGGCAAATACCCGTGCCAGATCTGGTTCGTATATTCCGGTAGCTCGATCCGCTGAACCTCTTTTTGCTCTGAATCGAACAGGCATACTTCAACTTTCGTTGCGTGGCCCGAGAACAAGGCGAAATTCGTTCCCTTGCCGTCCCAGGAGGCGCCCCGGGGAAACGGGTTTCCCTCTTTAACTTGTATTTTCGTGGAAGATGACATTCTTCGGAATCTGTTGGTTTTCTTACGTTGTGTGACGGCCATCGTTAACATGAGAGTGCGGTGGACGCACCTCGGAGTGAGGCTCGCGGTCTTGTCGCTCTCGCTATAGATACCTAAAGCGGGAAGAATGAAGCAGATGTATGTTACAGAGCTGTAGTTTGTAACAAACGCGTGCCGGAACGTGGCTGGTCGTTCAGGTTCCCATCGCTTTTAGCTTGGGAGAAACTCGGAAGGTTGCTGCCGTCACTTCCTGGACATCGCTTACAGCCATATCGACCGCAATCTCCTCAAGGAGGAGTCCTTCAGGGGTAACGCGAAACACACCTAAATCGGTGACGACGGTTTGCACGACACCTAACCCGGTAATCGGCAGCCGGCAACGCTCAAAGATCTTCGGTTCACCGGATTTGGTGGTGTGCTCCATGGCAACGATGACCCGACGAGCCCCCGCCACCAGATCCATGGCCCCTCCCATCCCCTTCACCAATTTGCCAGGCACGGTCCAGTTCGCAAGATTCCCGGCCTCGTCCACTTCCATAGCTCCGAGGACGCTGAGATCAATGTGGCCTCCCCGTATCATTGCGAATGAATCGGCACTGGAGAAATACGAACTGCCTGGCAGTTCGCTCACCGTCTCTTTTCCGGCATTGATGAGATCCGGATCTTCCGAGCCTTCGAACGGGTAGGGCCCCACGCCTAACATTCCGTTTTCTGACTGCAGAATGACCTCTACGCCCGGCGGTACACAATTAGCAACTAACGTCGGAAGTCCGATGCCCAGGTTTACGTAGAATCCATTCTGAAGCTCCCGAGCAACTCGACGTACAATCCGATCCCGTTTTAGAGAATCTCTGTCGCTCACCATGCCTTCCTCCGGACGACAAGGCGCTCGATCCGTCGCTCGTATTTGTCACCCCGAACGATAGCTTTGACATAGATACCGGGAGTCGCCACTTGTTCCGGAGGTATTTCGCCGACCGGGACCAGGTGCTCCACTTCGGCTATCGTGACCGCGGCCGCTGTCGCCATGATCGGATTGAAATTGCAAGCCGTTTTACGATAAACCAGGTTGCCTGCTTCGTCGCCCTTCCATGCTTTCACAAGAGCGAAATCGGCCTTCAAAGCGCGTTCGAGCAGGTATTGCCGTCCGTCAAACTCCCGGACTTCCTTCCCCTCGGCAACGATCGTTCCTACGCCGGTCGGCGTATAAAAAGCTGGAATGCCGGCGCCCCCTGCCCGGATGCGTTCGGCCAGCGTGCCCTGGGGGATCAGCATCACCTTCAGCTTGTTGGCAAGCACCAGCGACTCCAATAGCTTGTTCTCTCCCACATAACTGCCGATGTGAGAGTCGATCATTCCGGCTTCGAGCATCAAGCCCATGCCGAACCCATCCACGCCCATGTTGTTGCTGATGGTGTGGAGCCGGCGCACTCTCTTCCTCACCAATGCCGCGATCAGGTTTTCGGGGATACCGCACAGCCCAAAGCCACCCACCATGATGGTTGCGCCATCGAAGATCGGTTGCACGGCTTCGTCTGAACTCCCGCGTACTTTATTCACAGTCAGCTTGCGTCGAAGATACTAGGCTCTTTCCCAGCATATCCGCAGCGAGCTGCGCCACGGCCTTTAGTTGTGCTTCGTCCAATCCGGTCTCAAACCCTCTCGCGTGCAAAGCGGAGGCGACCCGTTCGGTCGCTACGTTGCCCGGTGATCCTGGAGCAAACGGACAGCCTCCCAACCCCCCGATGCTCGAATCGATGACTCGGATTCCGAACTTGAGAGCGGCTTCGATATTGTCCATTGCCCTTCCGCCTGTGTCGTGGAAGTGCACGGCAAAACGTTCCGGCGAGTCTCCTTGTAGCAGAATTTCCAGCAGTTTGCTCGTGCTTTCAGGTGTGCCCGCGCCGATCGTATCGCCAAGCGAAACCTCGAAGCAGCCCATAGCAAACAGGTTGAGAGCGACGAACGCAACCGACTCCGGCCGCACGTGCCCCTCATAAGGACAACCAAGCACGCAGGACACATATCCGCGCACCCTCATCCCCAGTCCAAGCGCCTGGCCTGCGACATCTCGGTAGCGCACCAGACTATCCGCGATGGAGCAGTGAATGTTCTTTTCAGAAAAGGTTTCGGAGGCGGCCGCGAAAACGGCGATCTCGCGCACGCCCACCCGTACGGCGGTGTCCAACCCTCGCTGGTTAGCAACCAGGGCTGAGTAACTTACGTCAGGATGCTTCGGCAGCCGCCGGAAGACTTCAGCAGAATCGGCCATCTGCGCCACCTGTTTCGCGGAAACAAAGCTTCCGATTTCAATCCGCTTCAATCCGGCCCTGACGAGCGCCTCCACCATCGCGACCTTCGAGTCGGTGGCCAGAATACGGCTCTCATTCTGGAGCCCGTCGCGAGGGCCTACCTCAACGATCTGTACGCTTTGCGCCGGGTCCATACGCGACGTGGTGCGCGCGAGCTGCGAACTCATGCTGCGCTTCTATCCTACTCGTCGGCCAAAACTGGCTTCTTGTGTTTGGGTTTCGGGAGGTGAGACTTATCGAGGATGGGGCGGGCTGGAGGAGGACTTCCGATCCGTTCGCGAGCAACAGCTTTGACGGACTTGGTTTTGTTGTACGTCTTGCGTCGCTTCGGCATGGCCGACTTTCAGGAACTGGTTTCCGTCACGCGATCATCAGGAGCACGAGTTTCGATGGCAGGATCGATCTCACCGGCGGTGAGGATGTTATACGCAATCTTTGAGCGGGAGGGCAGAAGGTGCCAGAACCGGTCGGCCGCCGTTTGTTCCTCGGCCATCAGCTGCCCCGCCATCTCGGCGGTCTGTTCATCCGTTGCGGCGCGCGCGGCGGACGCGAGGGCCAGATACATCGCACCGGCGCTCTTACTGACCGCAAATCCCTTCATCAAATCCTGGGCGATTCGCTCTTCAGCCGCATGACGAATCTGCGCCGCTTTCGGAATCGCCGCGAAGAATTCGGAAAAGAAATGAGAGTCGCGGTGCTCCGTCGCATCGAGGGCTGACAGCCGGCGCGACAGTAACTCTACGTGCGAGGACGCGCGTTGCGCCGAAGTTTCAAACCAGGCCTGTACCTCCGAATCTTCCCCATCGCCCGCGCAGCTTCGATACTGAGCTTCAAAGCTCCGCTCAGCGGCAATCGAATCATTGAGGTACTGGACGATCAGTTCCAGAGATTTAGACAAGATGCGCGCCTTCCTCCGTCCGGAATCAGGCAGCAATGCGCTGCGAACCATCCGGCCATAAACCCATCTCGATGAACTCGGCTTCAAAGCGTGCCTGTTCGCGCGGATCTTTAGAAGGTCTGAGTTTGCGACAACACTCTCGAAGAGCGTCTTCTAGCGGCATCGACAGAGCTTCTTCACCGAGCACGATTTGAACGAGGTCACGAGCCGCTTTCCGTCCTGCCTCAGGCGACTTAGCGAACATCAGAGCCTCATAACGGTCGTGGACGAGCTGCTTGTGTCTGTTCATACGTATTCCCCTATATCCTTTGATGCGCGAGGGCCGATTTTGGTTCGTCCGGACTATGGTAATCGCTGCCTGAGTGATACGCAACTGTTCCGAGTTGCTGTTCCGGACCCTACAGTTCTAGACGTCCGTGATAGAGCATTTCAGCTAAGTGAAATTTTTTCATCACCGACAAAGAACCGAAGCGTGTCACAAA
>JBJMGJ010000409.1:0-4906 GCA_045807965.1 Bryobacteraceae bacterium
CGCGTCAGATTTGGTCTGAGTCGTGAAGTTCTTGGCCACGAAAACCTCACCCAGAGCTTCACCGAGATTGCGATCGACCAGGCGAGTGCAGGTCTTCCACCGCGGTGGCATCTGTTTGAGGCCACGCAGATAGGCTTGGTAAAAATCGAAGTGAGCCTGTTCCAATTGAGGGCCAAGGTACATGGCGTTCGCGTTCAGCAAGTGCCATCGCAAGTAGGCCCGCCAAGCCGGGAGCTTCCGGTCCGCTAGTTCTTTGTTGAGCCGCTCGAAGAACTTCGGTTCCGTGACATTCAACGCATCGAAAGCGGGCGTCCCCAGCTTTACCAGATATTCATCCCAATCGAATGCGGGAGTCAGTTGCCGAAGAGCATCCCGAGACATCTTGTGTTTCAGTGAGTAGGGATTACGCTTCTCGACGCGGGTGAGAGATGCCTCCGCGAGAGATGTTTCGATGGACAGGGCCATTGCGGCGTCACTCTGCGCGTCCGGTCCAGATTCACCGACCATGCCGAACACCTGGTCCATGTGCCGCAGGTAACGTTGCCGGATCTCCTGGCTTTTCGCGTCCGTTTTCGAGTAGTAATCGCGGTCTGGCAAGCCAAGTCCGCCGGCCGTCGCGAAAGCAATCTGTTGAGTTGAGTTATCGAAATCGGGGTCGGAGGAGAATCCGAACAGGACACTGCGGTCGATCCCGATATGATGCTGCTCAGCGACATAGGCGCCGATATCGTTGACTGACTTCAGACCTGCGATCCTCGCGAGAGCGGAATCGACCGGCTTGGTTCCCAATTGCTCCACCGCTTTCGTGTCCATGCAGGCATGGAACAGATCACCAATTTTCTGCTCATTGGGCGATCTCGATGAGCTCTGGCGAGCGGCGCTCTCGAGGATACCCCAGAGATAGCGCTGGTTCTCGTCGGTGAGCTTGCTATACACGTCCCAGCGGGCCTGATCAGCAGGAATGGAATTTTGTTTGATCCACCCTCCGCAGGAGTACTGGTAGAAATCGACGCACGGATCGACGGAACGATCCATTGCTTGCGTGCTCAGACTCGGTGTGTATGGCAAGCTCGTCAGAGGTTTTTCCTGCGCGAATCCGGCAAGGGCAACTATTAGGCACAGGAAACCGGGACGCCACCGAGCTGAGTGCATGTAGATGATTGTACGGTTGGATGGGCGAGCTGTGGTCGCGATCCGGACGCGTTTGATCAGCCAGCGGCCGTTTCTTCCCGGATCCAATTGAGGTACTTCTCTGAACCAGCGGTAATTGGGAGCGCGATGATCTCCGGGATCGTGTAGCTGTGCAGTTCGGTGATGCGTGTCTGAAGCGCGTCAAAGTGCTCCGCCCTCGATTTGACGATCAACAACACCTCATGAGCCGTTTCTACCTGACCTTCCCAGCGATAGACACTCTGGATTCCCCGCAGCAGATTCACGCAAGCCGCCAGTCTGGATTCGACCAGAGCTTCGGCGATCTGTCGCGCCTCGGTCTCGTTACAGCACGTACAGAAGAGAACAACGTAATCGCTCATTTAATTTCCGGTTCCGTCTGGATCTTTTCCTCAAACAAGTTTATAAACAAATGTAAGAGGATCCTTCGTTTGTCACCAGCCATTCTCCGGCCCGTTGCAGCCTTTGCTGCCTTGGTGGGACTTGCCGCCTACGCAACCATCATGTTGAGAGGCCCTCAGGGCCTATCCGCCCTGAACGAAAAGCGACGGCAGATCCGCATGCTGGAAGAAGAAAACGCCAATCTGAGCCGCGACATCGAATCGAAAAAGCGCCGAATTGAACGGTTGGAGCACGATCCGAAAACGCAGGAAGTTGAAATCGAGAAGCGGCTGGGAAAACTTCGTCCGGGATCTACTGAGTTCAAGATCGCAGGCGCCCCTGCACCCGATCTTTCGAATGCGGCCTCCGACGCCTCCGCTCTTAAGAACGCCTCGAAGTAGCAACTGAACTCAAAACGAGCGCCTCACGCATAACATGCGCGAGACGAACGATCGTTTCTTCGTCCGCAAGAAGAACCCGGTGCGGAAACCAGAAAGAATCGCGCAAACTGCGCTCTGCCACCGGACATTCCATAACGCGGCAAGGCTCAATAGCATAGAGGGGATTCTGATAAAGGGTATGCGGGTAAAAGGGCGTACACGGAACACCTGCCTCCGCCAAGGTTCTGATGAAGGCATCGCGATCGACAGTGCGATCTTTAAAGCGGCCGATCATCAGATACCACGAGTTCTGGGTGACGGCATCAGGCTGAGTTTGCCAGACGATTTCGCCGACATTGGCCAGAGCTTTTTTCAACGTCGCCGCATTCCTGGTACGGTGAGCAATTTGGTCCGGCAGGCGTTCGAGCTGAGCTAAGAGGATCGCAGCCTGGAACGCGCCTAAACGGTAGTTTGTTCCCAAGCGCGTGTGTTCGTAGTGACTTCTGCCGGGGGTGCGTCCACAGTTCGCAATCGAGCGCGCCCGTTCCCCATGCTCCTGGTCGGAAGTGACAAGCATGCCGCCCTCTCCGGCACAGAGGACCTTTCCGTTCTGGAAGCTGAACGAACCCATGACGCCAAAGCTTCCGGCCCTCCTTCCGTTCCACTCTGAGCCTTGCGCGTGAGCGGCATCTTCGATGAGGTGCAGCCGGTGTTCACGACAAAGGCGCTGCACTTCGTCGAGTTCGCAAGGCGTGCCGCCAAAGTGAACCGCCATAACGGCCCGCGTACGTTCCGTGATTGCCTCGCTTATGCGAGCCGGGTCGAGATTATAGGTATCCTGCCCGATGTCCACAAACACAGGAGTGGCGCCGGCTCTCGAGACAGCAGCCGCGGTGGAGATAAAGGAGATGGCGGGAACGATCACCTCATCCCCTGCCCCGATGCCTAGGAGCTCCAGCGCGAGTTCCAGAGTTACCGTGCCGTTGAATGCCGAGATCCCATACTTTGAATGTTGGTACTCGGCGAAGCTGGCCTCGAACTCGGCAACGAATGGGTGAAATCCGCCCCACTGCGGGCTATCCAGCACCATCCGGAGCAACTCGGCCTCGCGTTCGTCCGATTGTGGCCAGGGAGGGAAATGCATGGCGGCGCTCTTCCCAGTGTAGTCAGGATGCGGCAATCGGAACCCGAGTCCCCGTGGGAAAATTGGGGCAATGACTGTGTACGAAGAACGCCGGGAAGAGCTGGAGCGTTACGAGTTCATGATGGGACAGGAACGCGGGCGGCTGGCCGTGACTCTCGATTGCATCACGGACGCCATGGTTCTTGTTGGTCAGCACGGAGTTTACTGCCAGAGCGCGCGTCAGTTGGGAAAGCCGGCGATGGATATCCAGATGATCACTAAAGCGCTGGGGGACGCAAAGGAGTTGATCAGCAGCGTTCTCGAACAGATGAAAAAACACCGCGCGGAAGTCTCAACGACGTAGCTTTTTGCTAGGGCTCGAGGCGGCGACGCCCGTGATCCTCAAGTTCTTGAAGTCACCAGTCTCATCGAACGAGCCGATCCCGACTTTGCCTCCGGTGAGACTTAAATCGATAGCATGGAGCGCGGGTACCGGCTTGCCATCGACCGTCACGTCGACAGTACCGGTCTGGCCGTCGTGCACTAGTTTGACGTGATACCAGCGATTGATCTCGGGAAATGACGCCGGACCGCCTTCAGGGCTGATACGAACACGTTCGCCCCCGTACACGTGAAAGATGCCATTGTGAACGGGCGCCTTTATGTCCGTCGAGATGTGAGCGTAGTCGAAGTGGCCGGGATCACGATAGGCGTAAACAATGATGATGGAGCGCTTGAGAGGGCGAATGTCCGCCTCAAGTGTGACTTTGCTGAAGGGCGGGGTATCGGCGAGCGCGAACTGGAACGGCCGCCGAGGCCCGGAGGCCTCAGGCCCGCGACCCGTTTTCATGTGGAGAATCGAGGTTCCGTGGCTCTTTTGGATCTCCCAGTCACCACTTCTGGGAACGGACCACCGGTGATCGAAGATTTGCAGGGTATCCGCCGCCGGAAGCAACGAGGCCGCAACCAGCAAGAGAGCCCCTTTCATCATTGTCATCGTACAGAACGCGAAACGATCAAAGGTTCTGCAGGAAGGGGTTACGTTCCTTTTCCCGCCCGATCGTGGTGCCGGGACCGTGGCCGGGTATTACGACCGCGGTCTCGGGCAGTTCCAGTAGCCGCGTCTTAATCGAGTGGAGGATCTTTCGGCCATCACCGCCTGGCAAATCCGTACGGCCGATCGAGTCACGAAACAATGTGTCTCCGGCGACCAGCGTGTTTTCGCCGGGAATCCAAAGGCAAAGACTCCCTTGCGTGTGGCCGGGTGTGTGGATCACCTGGAACTCCGTGCCGCCCAATTTCAGCTTCGTCCCGTCGCTTGTCGCCTGATCGACTTCTGGAGCAGGCGGCGGCTCCACGCCCAGCCAACTTGCCTGCACATCAAGGTGGTTCAGCAACTCGCGGTCGCTCTCGTTCATATAGACGGGCGCGCCGGTCAGGATTCTTAGCTTCTGCGCTCCCGCCACATGGTCAATGTGTGCGTGCGTGATCACGATGGCGGTTACTTTGAGCCCGTACTGGTCCAGAACGTCCGTAACCTTCTGAATTTCGTCGCCGGGATCAACCACAATCGCTTCACGCGTTCCTTCGTCTCCGAAGACCGAGCAATTGCACTGGAGCATGCCGACGGGCAAAATGACGTGAATCATGTGCTTTCTCAGGGGACGCGAAGGATGTCGAGGTATTTTTCCGGCAATCGGGAAGGGCGCATTTCGCGGTTAAGCCAAAGGTGTTTCGTCGATCCTCTCGCCAGTAACTTGTTTGTGCCCGCGACAAGAATGCGGTAGGAGAACTCAACCATGCGCGCATTCAGAGCGGCGATCTCGGTTTCAACCTCAATCTCCTGGTCATA
>JBJMGJ010000410.1:0-3993 GCA_045807965.1 Bryobacteraceae bacterium
AGCATCCGCGTGCGGCGTTCGTCAATGGCGGGGAACCCGAACCCGATGCCTCTCGCGATCTTCAACCTGCTTCCGCGCGGTCTTCCGCGGAGCCAAACGGCTTTGACGATCAAGTCAGTAGAATTGACGGGTGGAGTCCCAAGCGCAAGATGATTCGTTAGCAGATTTTCTAAAAGCGCGCCCCCGCCTTTTTGGCATCGCATACCGCATGCTCGGAAGTGCGGCTGAAGCCGAAGACATCGTTCAGGATGTCTGGTTGCGATGGCAGGCCGCTGATCGCAGCGTGGTCCTGGATCCACCGGCGTTCCTTGCGACGACGGCAACGCGATTGGCTATAAACGTCGCTCAGTCAGCTCGTTCGCGCCATGAAACCTACGTCGGACCATGGCTCCCCGAACCGGTGGATACCAGCACCGACCCGCAGTTGGGAGCAGAACGAGGTGAAGCGCTGGAATTCGCGGTTCTGTTATTGCTCGAGAAACTCTCGCCGACGGAACGAGCAGCTTACATCCTGCGGGAGGCCTTCGACTACCCCTACCGGCAGATCGCCGAGATTCTACGACTCGAAGAAGCGAACACCCGTCAACTGGTCGCCCGGGCTCGCCAACATGTCACTGAAGGTCGTCGCGCACCAGTGAGTTCCACTGCGCAACGCCGCCTTCTCGAAACCTTCATTGCTGCAGCCCAGAAGGGGGATCTCACCGCACTCGAAGGTCTCTTTGCATCGGATGTGGTCTCCTACTCCGATGGCGGCGGAGTCGTGCGTGCAGCGCGCACCCCCATTGCCGGTCGCGAGCGTGTCGCGAAATTCATTGCCGCCTTTGCTTCCCACTTCTGGACCGGTGTAAAGCTAACGTGGATTCAAACAAATGGACAGTCATCGGTGCTCATCTCGCGCGGCAGTGCAGTTGTTGCCGTCGCGACGATCGAAGCTTCTGACGAAGGCATCGGCCAGATCCTCTGGATGATGAGACCCAGCAAGTTGAACGCGATTGGAAAGTCCTACCAGGATGAAAATCAACCGTGATCTTTGGCGAATGCCCCTGATATGGAGCCAGCAATTGGCGGCACCGAGCAGGGTTCAAACGGCCAGAAGACTCCGGGAGTTGCGCATTCCTCAATCCAGCCATTACGCTCTTCTGAGCCTCTCCGGTACACTAAAGTGATCGGTCGCCCGATCAAGTCAACTCTGGCAGCACCAGATAATCCAGGAGTTTCTTGTTGAACGGAGTAGTTCTGGCCTCCGAAGGTCTAGCTATCTTCGCGAGTGCAGGTTTTAGGCAACCTGTACACGGCGAAAAGCAGGCCCTTCCTCTCTTCCTAGCCGCCCAGGCGTTCTGCTTTTCCATCGACCTCGATCGCGTCAACCGGGAGCAGTCCAGCCATGCCTAAGCGCACAGATCTCCGTCGCATCATGATCATCGGCTCCGGCCCGATCGTCATTGGACAGGCATGCGAATTCGATTATTCCGGAACTCAGGCTTGCAAGGCCCTGCGGCAGGAAGGTTATGAAGTTGTCCTGATTAACTCGAATCCGGCAACCATCATGACCGACCCGGAATTGGCGGATCGCACGTATGTGGAACCTCTCAGCCTTGCGTATGCGGCCGAAGTGATCCGGCGTGAACGTCCTCAAGCTTTGTTGTCCACCGTCGGCGGCCAGACAGCCCTCAATCTCGCTGTCGAGTTAGCGGAAGCCGGGATCCTTGAAGAGTACGGGGTCGAACTGATCGGGGCAAAAATCGACGCGATCAAGAAGGCCGAAGATCGGCTGCTCTTTAAAGACGCCATGCGAAAGATCGGGCTCGACATGACGCAGTCTCTGCTGGTCAACAATGTCGAAGCCGGCCTGGCATTTGCGGAGCGAATCGGCTATCCCATCATCCTCCGTCCAAGCTTCACCATGGGCGGTAGCGGCGGCGGCATTGCCTACAACCGGGAAGACCTGATCGAGATTCTGGAACGGGGCATTGATCTCTCTCCCGTGCATGAAGTTCTGATCGAAGAGAGCGTACTCGGGTGGAAAGAGTATGAGCTCGAAGTGATGCGCGATCGCGCCGGCAACGGAATCATCGTCTGCTCGATTGAGAACTTCGACCCCATGGGCGTTCACACTGGCGATTCCATCACGGTAGCGCCGGCCCAGACCCTGACAGACCGCGAATACCAGATGATGCGCGACGCGGCTCTCCGCTGCCTGAATGAGATCGGCGTCGATACCGGCGGGTCGAATGTGCAGTTTGCCATTAACCCGGAAAACGGGCGCATGGTCATTGTCGAGATGAACCCTCGCGTGTCGAGGAGCTCTGCTTTGGCCTCGAAAGCAACCGGGTTCCCGATTGCGAAGATCGCAGCGAAACTGGCTGTGGGCTACCGGCTCGACGAGATCAAGAACGATATCACTCGCGCCACGCCCGCCTGTTTCGAGCCCACGATCGATTACGTCGTTGTCAAGATTCCTCGCTGGCAATTCGAAAAATTTCCTGGCGCCGAACCCGTGCTCGGAACGCAGATGAAGTCTGTCGGTGAAGTGATGGCAATCGGGCGCACCTTTAAACAGGCACTCGGGAAGGGCTTGCGAAGCCTCGAAACGGGCAAGGCCGCGGGCTCGGTCTCGCTCGACCCCGAACTGATCCCGAAACGCCTGATTACTCCCAATCCCGAGCGTCTCGATTACATCCGGTTTGCGTTCGCGCAGGGCTATTCAGTTGAGCAGGTCCACGAGATGACGAGCGTGGATCGATGGTTCCTCGAGCAAGTGACGGAGACGGTGGCGCTCGAAAAGTCCCTTCAGGGACGCGCACTCGAAACCGTGGATGCCCGCGAATTTCGAAAGCTGAAGCGTAACGGACTCGGAGATACACAGATCAGCTTGCAATTGGGCGTGGAGTCCGTTGCCGTGCGCGAAGCGAGAAAAAAGCTCGGTGTTCGGGCCGTCTTCAACCGCGTCGACACTTGTGCCGCAGAGTTCGAGAGCTTTACGCCTTACATGTACTCGAGCTACGAGTCAGAGGACGAGTCAGAGCCCACCGACCGGAAGAAGGTGATGATCCTAGGCAGCGGGCCGAATCGCATCGGGCAGGGAATTGAATTCGACTACTGCTGCTGCCACGCTTCCTTCGCGCTGCAGGATTTTGGCTATGAATCGATTATGGTCAACTGCAACCCGGAGACGGTCTCGACCGACTACGACACTAGCGACCGGCTTTATTTCGAACCCTTAACGCAAGAAGAGGTTCTGAATATTCACGACATTGAGAAGCCGGATGGGCTCATTGTGCAGTTCGGTGGTCAGACTCCGCTGAATCTGGCCATGCCGCTGAAGCGGCTCGGACTGCCGATCATAGGAACAGATCCCAGTAACATTGATCTTGCGGAAGACCGGAAGCTATTCGGAAAGCTTCTGTCTGAGCTGAACATCCCGTCGCCGCCGCACGGAACCGCGACCAATGTAGAGGAAGCCTGCGAAGTCGCCGGTAAATTAGGATTCCCGGTGCTTGTGCGGCCCTCGTATGTCCTCGGTGGCCGAGCCATGGTGATCGCTTATTCAGAGGACACCGTGCGCCGATACATGCAGGAAGCGGCAAACTTCTCTGTGAAACGTCCGGTCCTGATCGATCGCTTTCTCGAGGACGCGACAGAGGTTGATGTTGACGCGTTGTGCGACGGCGAAAATGTTTTGATTGCCGGCATCATGGAGCACATCGAAGAGGCGGGTATTCACTCCGGCGATAGCTCTTGCGTGTTGCCGCCCATTTCGATTCAACCCGAAACCCTAAAAACGATCGAGGACTACACGGCCAAACTGGCGCGCGCGCTCAACTTGATCGGACTCATGAACGTCCAATACGCCCTGAAGAATGGGGACGTTTATGTTCTTGAGGTCAATCCGCGCGCCTCGCGAACGGTTCCATTCGTCAGCAAAGCAACGGGTGTTCCGCTTCCGAAGGTCGCCGTCGGGTTAATGCTTGGGAAAAAACTGCCTGAGCTTTC
>JBJMGJ010000411.1:0-2266 GCA_045807965.1 Bryobacteraceae bacterium
AAACCCAGGAACGCGAACCCTTCTTCAAGCGTTGTCAACCGGCTCTTCTCTTGATTCACCACCAATCGAAGGACAGCAAACTGTTCCTGAAGTCGTTCCCACGCCACCTGTGCCTCTTGCCCCGTTTGCGCTAGCAGCACCAGGTGAGTAGCGCCGGGGAATTTCAACCCGACGCTCTCTCAGAACCGTACGTGAACCTCTCAGCTCATACGGCTCCCGCCATGGAGCCACGCCGCACGCCCATCTGCCAGTGAGCGAACAAAGTAGGATCACGACGCGCGATGCGTGCGATCCAGTGTCTCGCCCTCCGCAGATGACCACGCAACTTTTTGTACTTTCGATAGGCCCAACGAGCCAATGAGCGATCGAGTTGCTGCACAGGCGGGTAAAGCGCCGAACGATAATATCGTCCGTAATATTGAAGCCAGCCCCGAATCACCGGATTGAACATCCGTGACAGATCTTCGATGCTCTTGTCACTGCGTTCAGGCAGATCCCAGCTCCGAATCTCCGCTCGAATGGCTTTTACCGCTTGATCTGAAACAGCGGGACTGAAGTTGATGAAGTGCTTGCCCGCGCGATTCTTCGATCTCCGCGGCCGAAAAGTGTAGCCGAGAAAGTCGAACTTCTCGTTTGGATAAGTTCTTCGCCGTAGATCATCCTTGCAATAGACAACCTTCGTCTTGTCCGGATGAAGTTCCAGTCCGCATGCCGTCAGTCGCGCGGCAATCGCCTTCCGAATCTCCTGGGCTTGCACCTCTTTCCTACAATGCACGATGGCATCATCGGCATACCGTTCGAACGGCGCCTGCGGATAATACTCCGCCATCCATCGATCAAAGGCATAGTGCAGGAAAAGATTAGATAACAAGGGGCTAACGACACCACCTTGTGGGGTGCCCTTGTCACGTGGGATCAACTGGCCGTCTTCCTCTTGCACCGGCGTCTTCAGCCAGCGCTCAATGTAGAGGACAACCCATTTCTCCTTCGCGTGTTTCTTTACCGCCCGCATCAACAGATCGTTGGGAATGTTATCGAAAAAGCCTTTAATGTCCAGATCAATAATCCAGTCATAGCGCCAGCATCGCTGCCGGGCCTGCCCCACTGCCTGCAGCGCCGATTTCCCTGACCGATAGCCATAGGAGTCGGGATGAAACAGCGGGTCCACCATTGGCTCCAGTCTCGACTTCACCACCATTTGCGCAATCCTATCCGATACGGTCGGTATGCCCAGTTTTCTTTCCCCGCCATTGGCTTTCGGTATTTTCACCGTCCGCACCGGCGGCGGAAAGTAACTGCCCGACGACATCCGATTCCAGATCTTATATAAGTTCCCTTTCAGGTCCCTTTCGAAATCCGCAACCGACTGCTCGTCGACCCCTGCCGCTCCTTTATTTGCTTTTACTCGCTTGTACGCTTCCCAGACCTCCCACTTCGAAATCACAAACGGCTTTGCCTTACTCATCGGCTCCTCCCATCGCTGGTTGGCACGTTGAATTCAGCTCCATAACACAACCCCTTCGCTCCACTCCTTTGTCGGGAGTCTCCTCGCTACTACGGGTTGTTCCGCCCCTGGGCTCCGCTTCCGTACTCTCGCCCTCATGGTTCTTCCACTTGCGGCTTCTCCGTTGGCATCGGAGTCCCAGGTTCCCACGTTCCGCTCGACCGCCTCTGACAAGCTCAGGCCACCTTAATGCCGGATGCCGCTCCGTCCGTAAACAGGTCTCGCCGGAACTGATCCCGCAGTAACGACTCCCCTGCGGTTTCGACATCGTCCCTATGCTTTCGACACGTCATCAGTGGTTCCCTTGCGGTCCTCTTCTTGTCAGCCACCTGACCCGGTTCTTCCCGGGCCTTTTCCTTCTGTGCTCACGACCATGGCTTTTGCCCACAGCCGCCGAAGGTGGTTTGGAACCTACTCCTGTAAGCCGGTTCCGAGGGACCTTCCCTCATCGATTAAGCAGTTACACACTTCGAGGCCCTTTCGGCCCTCTCTGCGCTCGTGGCGCACGATCGCCGGCATAGCATCCAAGGCGAATGGTTTGTGGATGAGTCAGATTGGAAGGCGTGTTACGGATGCGGTGGACGGAATTCTGAATGGCAAACGCTATCTGATCCATGACCGCGACCCATTATTCACAACAGAATTCCAAGACATTCTTGCAAGTGTTGGCGTAGCCGCGGTGAAGCTGCCGCCGCAGTCACCGAACCTGAAGGACTACGCTTCACACTACACCTCTTTCGCACTTACTGATGTGACCTCTTT
>JBJMGJ010000412.1:0-3832 GCA_045807965.1 Bryobacteraceae bacterium
AACGGGCTGCTCGAGTCCGTCGACCCGTTTGCCAGCTACCTCAACGCCGACCAATACCGGCAGTTTGTAAAGAGCGAAGACAGTGCGAAGGCTGGCTTAGGTCTGGTTTTAGCTAAACGGTTCGGCTATGTCGCGGTAGTAGACGTTCTGCCGGGTTCACCCGCCGACAAGGCGAATGTTTCGACCGGCGACCTCATCGAAAGCATTAACAATGTGGCAACCCGTGATATGCCTCTCGCCTATGCGGAACAGCTTCTGCGTGGCGACGCGAATACCAAGGTCGATGTCACTGTGCTCCGGCTCAAGAATCCTGATCCTCAGAAGTTGTCTATCTCCCGCGCCAACGTTCCATATCCCGAACTGACGGCGAAACTGATGCCGGAAGGCGTCGGGTATGTGCACGTAACAAGCTTGGCGGCGAATCGCCTGAACCAGGTAAAGACCAGCCTTGAAGACCTGCGGAAGCAGGGCGCCAGATACATTGTTCTCGATCTCCGGCACTGCTCCACGGGAGAACAGGAGCGAGGGGTCGCGCTTGCCAACCTGTTCCTGACGAGCGGCGAAATCACATACTTGCAAGGCCAGAAGATGCCGAAGAAGGACTTTGTCGCGAATGAGCATGACTCTGTCTGGACGGGTCCCCTTGTGGTGATTACGAATCGCTCCACCGCTGGCGGCGCCGAGATCGCCGCGGCTGCCCTACTCGACGATAAACGGGCTCAAGTCGTCGGGGAGCGCAGCTTCGGAGACGCCAGTTTGCGGAAGACGATCCAAATGGAAGACGGAGGCGCCGTGATCCTGTCCGTCGCTAAGTATTACTCGCCGTCCGGAAAAGCGATCCAGGATACCGGCGTTGTTCCGACCGTGCAGTTAACCGAGAATGACAATAGTCCGGAACTCGATCAGGACGGAAATCCCATCCCGGGAACCGCGCCCAAAACTACAGAGGACAACCTTCTGAAGCAGTCGATCGAACTGGTGACGGGAAAAACGACGGTCGCGCAATTGATGAATCGGGTAGATGGGCCAGTGATCAATGGTTCGCATCCGATTCTTCAAAAGAGCCCAGGTAAGTAAACAGAGTTTCCTAGGTCGAACAATTATGCCTCTCTACGAATACGAATGTGAAAACTGCGGTGATTTGTTCGAGGTAATCCAGAAGTTTGCTGATGAGCCGCTGACCATGCACGAGAAGTGCGGTGGCAAAGTGCACCGAATTCTCTCCGCCCCGGCCCTTCAGTTTAAGGGCAGCGGCTGGTATGTGAACGATTATGCAAAGGGCGGCAATGCGGGCGCTCCAAGCTCGAAGAAGACAAACAGCGGTTCTGAGGGCGCCAGCTCCTCCAGCGACTCTTCAAGCTCCGCGACGCCTGCCTCGACCTCAGCCGATAAGAGTTCGAGTTCCTAAACCGAACGCGACGGCTCGCTCAGTTTCGGGCGAGTCCCGCGTTTAGCGACCCTTGCCGGTACCCTTCGGCGTCGATTGTCACGTAGAGGAATCCGAGGTTCTTGAAAATTTGTGTGAACGCTGCCGCGTTTTCGAGAGTAAAAGCTTTCGCCATCTCGTCCGGCGCGATCTCAAGCCGCACCAGATCGCCATGGAAGCGAACACGGAATTGCCGGAAGCCTAACCTGCGAACCGCCTCCTCGCCTTGTTCCACAACGGAGATTGTCTTTGGGGTCACGGCCGTCCCGTACGGGATGCGTGAGCTGAGGCAAGCGGACGCGGGTCGATCCCAACTCGAGAGTCCGGCCTGTCGCGAGAGTTCCCGGATCTCGGCCTTCGTCAATCCGGCCTCGACCAGCGGCGCCTTTACATCGTGCAGCTTGGCAGCTCTTTGCCCTGGTCGATAATCCCCTAAATCGTCTTTGTTGACTCCGTAGACAATGTGTTCGTAGCCCCGTTCTGAAGCATAGGTTTCGAGGCAGGAAAACAACTCGTCTTTACAGTGGAAACAGCGATTTTTGTCGTTCTTGACGTAATCGGGATTTTCAAATTCGTGCGTTTCGATGTACTCGTGCCGAAATCCGCACTCCCTCGCAAACTCCTCGGCGAAACGTTTGTGGGAAGCGGGGATCGAGGCGGAATCGGCCGTGATTGCCACCGCATTCGAGCCCAGCACATGATGGCTCGCCCATGCGAGATAGGCGGAATCCGTGCCTCCGGAATACGCCACAATGACCCGGCGTAAAGACCGCAAATGAGCGAAAAGAAATTCCTGCTTTGCGGACAACTCTGCCGGATCGTGAACGACGGGTTTGGCCTGAAGACTGACGAGGGTGGCCATCACTTAGAAGTATAGCGGCTGAAACTGTTTATGCTCCGTCGCGATCGTGTTCCATCTCTTTTAGTTCGTCAATCTCACGCCGGAGGCACCGCTGTTCCCGAAATCTGACGACAAAGTACGCGGCGATCCAGGCAGTGGCGAGAATGAGAAACGGAAGCCCATTGGGGAGGATGCCCCGACCCTTGCTTCCAACCGTAGCGAGCGCTAGAACGGGCGCGCCCATCGCCAGGAGAATAGGCCCCAGCGACCAGATCACAAAGCGTTGCAGAAGGTAAAGCTGCCGTTCCACCTCCCGGCGGCAATACTCGAGTCCAGTACTGATGCCAACCTCTTGTGGCATTCCACCGGACCACATTCCGCGATTCAGAAGATAAAGCCCGGCGAAGCTCCAGGCAAGTGCGGACGCGAGTAGTGGGTGCAGCACATTTCGCATCGTTGGAAATGTCTTCAAACTGAAGAGATACAAAAAGCCAACAACTAACGGTCCGGCAAGCGTTCCGAGTAGTTTTCGGCGAGTCCTCCCGTGAAGTTCACGCGACCTTTGCCCAATCAATTTCAGTGTCATAGTTGGTATCTCCGTTCGCTGGTTTAACCAGATATTCTTCGGGTCCTCCCCGGGCAAATCATTCCGCATCAGTCCCTCCTTGTCCGTGGAACCGCTTGGCGAGGAGAAGCTTAATTCGATGAATTCGCATGGCCACATTCGCGGGTGATAAGCCGGTAATCTCGCTGATGGCCGCTGCATCCAGATCTTCGAGATACGAGACGATTACCTGGCGGTCAAGCGGCTTCAGGCGCTGAATGAGATTGGAAAGCCGCTCCAGATTCAAATGGCGGTCGGTGGCGAATGAATCGCGCACCGAGAGCGCTTCGGCCTCCTCCAAGCTCACCAGGGCCGAGAATGTTCTGCGCTCGCGAATGACATGGGACGCCGCCGTATTGTGAGCAACACGGTAACTCCACGTTCGTAGGGAACACCGGCGATCGTAGCGGTCAAGACTCCGCCACAGTTGAAAATGTATTTCCTGGCTCAGGTCGCGCCGCTTCTCCGGGTCAGCTTCGTAGGCGTTCGCGAGCCGTGCGAGGGCAGAACCGAATTCCGAAACTGCCTCCCGGTAAAGCTCGTCTTGACTTGTGCTTCCCGCGAAGATCGGTTCCGTTCCTCCCACACCCAAGGTAGTCGCCAGATAACGAGGTTTCTAACACCTGATGCCATATCGGATCGACCTCAGCCATCCGGGACCCGACGCCCTCGACACTCTCATACAGATGGGAGCACTTGATATCGAGCCCCTGCAGGGCGGGCTTGCGGCCATCATGCCGGACGGTGTGACACAGGAGCAGGTGGCTGGAGCCCTGGCCGACAGCAGCTTCAAAGTTTCCGCGGCGGTCGCACGCGACAACGGTTCGGTCTGGCTGCTGAAGCCGGGAACGGTTCATATCGGCAGCATCACGATTGCCTCACCGGAAACGCGCACTCCGGCCGGCGCGCTAAAGCTGATTGATTCCGATGCCTTCGGGACAGGACATCACCCGACCACCAT
>JBJMGJ010000413.1:0-6802 GCA_045807965.1 Bryobacteraceae bacterium
GACCAGAGTTACCGAAACCCCTGCCACCTTGAGACCTCGGGCGATTGCAATCCGAACTGATCGAGCAATCTACCGACTATGTGATTGACAACATCGTCAATCGTATTTGGCCGGTTATAAAACGCGGGGACGGGCGGAAAGATCACGGCGCCCATGCGAGTGAGGGCAAGCATGTTCTCGAGATGAATCTCGTTGAACGGGCTCTCGCGCGCGAGCAACACGAGCTTGCGGCGCTCCTTCAGGACCACATCGGCCGCCCGGCACACCAGCGTATCGCTGTAACCGACTCGGATTGCCGCCAGCGTCTTCATGCTGCACGGCGCCACAATCATGCCATCGGTCTGGAACGACCCGCTTGAAATCGGCGCCGCCTGGTTGTCGCCGTTGTGAACGAAGGAGGCAAGCGCCTCAACCTGTTCAAGCGTGTAGGACGTCTCATGAGCAATCGTTGTGCGTGCCCATCGAGTAGCCACCAGGTGCGTTTCGACGCCAAGGGACTTCAGGATCTCAAGTGCCCGGATCCCGAAGATCGCGCCGGAAGCACCTGTAATACCGACAATCAATCTCACTGCTGACCGGCCCGGCCTTCCAGTTCCGCCACGCGGCGCTCTAGGGCCCGTACGGTTCGCATCAGATCCGGCAACCGCGAGAAACTAGCCGAAGCACGCAGCCAATCGCGCGAATCGAATGCGGGCGACCCGCTGACAATGGCTCCTTCGGGAACATCGTGGCCTACGCCCGATTGAGCCCAGACGATCGCATTTTTTCTGATCGTGAGATGTCCTGAAGAGCCTGTCTGCCCCGCCATGATGACGTTCTCTTCGAGCACAGTACTGCCGGCCAGACCCGTTTGACCGCAGATGATGTTGTCCTCGCCGACCACGCAAGCATGTCCAATCTGGCAAAGGCTGTCGATCTTCGCTCCTCGCTTGACGCGAGTCTCCCCCATCGTGGCGCGATCCACAGATGTCAAGGTCTGAATCTCGACATCGTCTTCAATCACGGTTACACCCGATTGGACGATCTTGTATTGGGTCCCATCATTCGCTTTGGCGAATCCAAATCCGTCACCGCCAACGACGACGCCGTTCTGCAGCAGGACTCGGTTGCCGACGCGCGTGAACTCGCGGACTGCGACGTGGGAATGAGCTGTGAAGTCGTCGCCGATATGGCAGCCCTGATAGATGACGACATGAGGGTGGATGACCGCATTGGCACCGATAGTGGTATCCGGCCCTACGACAACGTAAGCGCCAATCGAGGCGCCGGGGCCGATTCTTGCCGCGGGGTCGATCGAAGCTGTGGAATGAATACCAGGCTCCGGCTTCGGCGGGTGATAGAAGAAGCCAAGTGCACGTGCGAAATCATGGTACGGGTTATTCGAGATGAGCGTTGCGGCTTCGATACCTTGAAGCGGCTCGCTCGCAATGATGGCGGCAGCGCGACTCGTTTTCACCTTCGGCGCGTACTTCAGGTTGGCGAGAAACGTCACTTCGCCCTCGCCAGCCTTCTCCAAGGTGGAAACACCCTGGATGGGAGTTGATGGATCTCCTCCCGCGAGCGTGCATTCCAGCCGGCGCGAAAGTTCGCCGAGGGTGATGGTCGGCCGCATACCTTAAACTACGCTTCAGCGACGACCGGGTTGCGAAGTTCTCCGATGGCGGGGATCTTCACGACAACATCATCACCGGGCTGTAGAAATCTTGGAGGATTACGCGCCACACCAACTCCGGAAGGCGTACCGGTCGAGATGATGTCCCCGGGCTCTAAGGTGAATACGCTCGAAAGGAAGACGAGCAGGTCAGGAATCTTAAAAATCAGCTCTCGAGTGTTCGAGTTTTGAAGCGTCTCGCCATTAATCTCAAGACTGATATCAAGGTTGTGTGGATCTTGAATAGTGTCCGCAGTCACGATCCAGGGCCCCATAGGCGCGAACGTATCAAAAGTCTTACCCATCAACCATTGCGTCGTGGCCCGCTGGTAATCCCGCCCGGTGACGTCATTGACGATCGTGTACCCGAAGATGTGGTTCTTCCAATCTTCCGCCTTGATGTGCCTTCCGCCCTTTCCGATCACCACCGCAAACTCCGCTTCGTAATCGGGCTTTTTGGAGACTTTCGGAAGCACAATCTGATCCCCGGGGCCTATGACCGCGGTAGCGAACTTGTTGAAGATGGTCGGAACATTCGGGATCTCCGATCCCGTCTCCAGCGCGTGATCTCTGTAGTTCAGACCGACGCAAATCAACTTTCGCGGCTTCGGAATCGGAGCAAGTAGCTTCACGGTTCCGATGGAATACGCCGTATCCGGGGTCGAAGCCGCCACCAGGCTTTGAATTCTTGTCGGGTCCAGCGCGGCAGCTTCGATCACGTCCAGCATGGAGTCGAACCCCGCAGCGGAGAGATCAAAAATCCCGTTTGACTCAGTCAGAACACCCGGCCGAGCTTTCCCATCGGCCTCAAACGTAACTAGACGCATCTTAGCCATCTTAGACGGCCACGCTCTGCCGACGCGAACCCCGGCTACGCTAAATTCACTTTGGCGTGATCGCCCAGCTTGCTCGGGTCTCTGGACAGGTAGGCGCGGGCGAAGTTGAACGCGCGCCCAATGGCGGTTGCGGGCGAATCCCAATACTCTGCTTTCTCAACCGAGACCTTCAAGAGCGCGACTTCAGGATCATCCAGTCCCTTCGGAAAGAAAGTTTTGTAGAGGGGATTCCACAGCTCCTCCATCTTCTTGCGGTCCCGTATCAGGACGGCTTTGCCGGAAGCCGAAACGTACTTGTTTTTGTCCGGATCGGCAAACGCTACGTTCACCTCACGATGCTGATCAGACTCCCAGACCTTAGGCGAATGAGCGGCGGTAAAAAACCACAGGTCACCATCGAACTCGATCTCCTGGGTCGTCATGGGACGACTGTGGAGCGAGCCATCGGGTTCGACCGTCGTGAGCATGGCAAATTTTATCCCTTTGATGAGAGATCCGAGCTTTGCAATTTCCGCTTCGTGATTAGTTTCTTCCGCCAAAACAGCCTCCGTTAGTCCGACTGGTAGACCAGCCAGGGCGTTTCATCTGAAGACGTCAGTCAACGGAGTTCACCAGAGTTCCGATTCCTTCGATGGTGATGCGGATTTCGTCTCCCGGCGCGAGCGTAAAGGAGTCGGGAGGAACAATGCCGGTGCCGGTCAGCAGGATAGCGCCGTCGGGGAAGGTATTCTCCCGGAACAGATATTCAATGAGACTTAATGGCGAACGTTTCAATTGCGACAGCGGCGTTTCACCCGAGAACACGCCGTTACCGCTACGCGAGATCTGAATAGAAATCAGCGTCTCCTGGGGTAGAGGTTCATCCGTAACGAGAACACAAGGGCCCAGGGCGCACGCACGTGTGTAAACCTTGGCTTGCGGCAGATAAAGCGGGTTTTCGCCCTCGATATCGCGCGAGCTCATGTCGTTTCCGACCGTGTAGCCGATCAACTTGCCGCCGGGCGTGATGACCAGAGCCAACTCCGGTTCCGGCACGTTCCATTTGGAATCGCTGCGGATGTGAACAGCCGCACCGGGTCCCACTACACGATGGGGGGTCGCTTTCATGAACAGTTCGGGCCGGGGCGCCTCATACACACGGTCATAGAAAGTGCCGCCGCCCGCAGCCTCCGCTTCTTCCATCCGGGCCGTCCGGCTTCGGAAATATGTGACGCCAGCCGCCCAAACCTCCTGGTTTGCGAGAGGAGCCAGGATCGTAGTCGGATCTGGAGCTTGCGAGACGTTTTCCTTCGTGATGATGGACCGCAGATAAGAAGGAAGATCGTCCCGAGAAGTCAGTGCGCTCCAATCGGCGCCCGAAACGCGATACCACGTTTCGTTCTCTTCAGCAAAAATTCCGTTAGCAGTTCGGTATAGTTTCATGTTTCTACGATGTTCGCGTATGTGCTATTTCGGGCGTTTCTTCGGCGAGTCCCGGCAATGCACTCTCCGGCTCTAGATAATACTCCGTCAACCCTTCCTTAAGAACGGCCATCGCCTCTTCCGGCGTGTCGGCAAACTGGAACAGGTCCATGTCGGATTTTGCGATCACGCCGTGCCTGATTAGTGCTTCGAAATTGAGGATTTCCTTCCAAAACTCTGAGCCGTAAAGCACAATCAGGATTTTACTTTCCAGCTTCTGAGTTTGGGCTAAGGTCAGGATCTCCGTCAATTCGTCCAAGGTTCCGAAACCGCCGGGGAACACCACAAGCGCTTTGGCAAGATAGGCGAACCAGAACTTGCGCATGAAGAAGTAGTGGAACTCGAAGCAGAGCTCCGGAGTGATGTAAGGATTCGGCCGCTGCTCGAACGGAAGCCCGATGTTGAGGCCGATCGTCTTGCCGCCGGCTTCGCTCGCGCCCCGATTTGCCGCTTCCATGATGCCCGGTCCGCCGCCCGAACAGACCACAAACCGGTGATGGGTCTCGCCGTTTTCGTCTGCGGGCGAAAGCCTGGCAGACCACTCCGTAATAACCCGTGCCAGTTCACGCGCCTGATGGAAATACTGGCTGAGCGGACCTTCTTCCCGAATCCGGGCGGACCCGAAGAACACGATGGTGTCTTTGATCTTCTCGTCCTGGAAGTGGGAAAGAGGCCACAGGTATTCCGAGAGGATGCGGAGCGGGCGGGAATCCGGGCTCTGAAGGAAGGCCTCTTCCCGATAGGCAAGCGGCCGGCGGAGCGGGTCGATTTCGGCACTCGACTGGGAGCTTTGATCGTCGCGTTGCGTCAAACACCGATTCTCGCATCCGCTTCGGCGCAATGACCCTCGGGATATCGCGGATTGGTAAAATTCTCGCGATGCCGGGCCGCAATGTCTTCACTGTCCTACAGGAAACGGAGAAACAGTTCCGTAATGCAGCGGCTCTTCATCAGCCCGCCAAAGGCAAGAAAGGCGAGTACGACATTTACTCCTGGTCGGATTGGCTCGCTATTTCCACTGAGATTGCCGCCGGCCTTGCCACGCTGGGGATGCGGAAAGGCGAGATTGCCTGCATCCTGTCGGAAACGCGAGCCGAATTCTACTTCGTCGATATCGGCATTATGGGCGCGGGCGGCGTATCAGGAGCGCTCTACACTGCGTATCCCATGCCCGACCTCGCGGTCAACGTCGAGGGCTCCGGCGCTCGTTTTCTCTTCGTGGAAGATGAAAAGACGCTCGAATCGCTCGCGAAGGCTATTCAGCATCGCGGCAATCAGCTTCCGCAACACGTCATTCTGATGCTGGACGGAGCGTCAGGCCTGTTCTCCGTAAACCAGCTCCGACAGTTGGGACGCGACGCGATGGAGAAGGATCCGCAACTCTTCGCCCGGTTGCAGCACGGCATTTCGCCCGAGGATCCGGCGGTCCTGTATCTCACGTCCGGCGCGACGGGCCAGCCGAAGATGGGCCTCACAAGTCATCGCGCCGTGCTCGCAAACCTGGATATGGGTCCGATCGTTCTTCCGATCACGCCGGAGGACTCTACCGTTGTGTTTCTGCCTTCGGCTCATATCGCGCAACGTATTGTGCTTGAGATGGTTCCGATGCGCATGGGCACTCCGGTCTGGTTTTCTGAAAGTCTTTCGCGCCTTCCTTCCGATCTGAAAACGGTCCGACCCACGGTCTTTCTGGCGCCTCCACGCGTTTGGGAGCGCATGTACGCGACCATTCAAACCGAAGTTCGAAAGCGCCCCGCCTACGCTCAGAAGCTTTTCGACGCCGCGCTCAATTTGGGGATGAAGGCCGCGCGTATACGGCAAGCAGGCGGATCCCTTCCGTTTTGGATGGGACCTTTGTTGCAGGCAGCGGACAGACTCGTTTTCTCAAAGGTGCGAGAACGCCTGGGAGGTCGAATTCGTATTGCGGCGTCCGGTGCGGCGCCGCTAGGAGCGCAACTCGCAGAGTTCTTCGCCGCCATCGGGATGCCGCTCATTGAAGGATATGGGCTGACCGAAGCGGGCATCTTATGCTTCAATCCGCTCAGTAACCCGAGGCCGGGAAGCATTGGGAAGTTACTTCCAGGCGTGGAAGCGAAGCTGGCCGAAGACGGAGAGCTGCTGATTAAGAGCCCTTGTATGTTTGAGGGCTACTACCGCGACGAGGCGGCTACAAGGTCTGTTCTGGACGAGGAGGGATGGTTTCTAACCGGCGATATTGCGGAGGTGGATAAGGACGGCTACTGGTACATCACCGGGCGTAAGAAGGAGTTGATCGTTTCCTCGAACGGCAAGAAGATCTACCCTGCCAGGATCGAGAATCTGTTCAAGATGGAACCCGTGGTGAACCATGTTCTTTTGATTGGAGACAAGCGGCCCTACCTGACGGCCGTTCTCACGTTAAACATGCCGCAAGCCCAGAGCCTGAAGGCTGGGGCGAAGTCGGGCGAGTCCAGCGATCCCGCTGAAATCGTCAATTCCGCACCGGTCCAGGCGGCGGTGAAAGAGGCAGTCGGCCGCGTGAACCGGCAACTGGCCGACTTCGAAAGGATCCGGCGATTTAGAATACTCGACCGCGAGTTTTCGATTGAGCATGGTGAATTAACACCAACGATGAAGCTTCGTCGTTCTCGTGCTCTCGAGAATCACAAGGCGCTACTGAGCGACCTTTACCCAGGGCGAGAAGACTCTGAGTAAATCGCAACTCCGATAAGAGCTCCTGCGACGGCGCAGCCGTGCGGCTAGATGGGGAATAGCTAATTGAATTGGAAGGTTTCATGTGCTTGAAATGCAACCTGAGGTAAAGCAGCCTTTTGAACTCCTACCCATCTTTCGAGAGCGGGTGTGGGGAAGGTCA
>JBJMGJ010000414.1:0-10318 GCA_045807965.1 Bryobacteraceae bacterium
GATTCAGGCCCCAAGCCGCAATTCAAAGTGGGGTCAGAAACCAGCCTCATTCATCGTCGACACTTTGCTGGTCACGCATCTCCAGAGTCATCTTTCTCAGGTTCTGCGCAATCTCACGCAGTTCCAGCAGCATCGGTATTCTCAAGGAGAACTCCGTTGACCCAGTTATTTGATGTGCCCGGCACACCGGTGGCGTTCACGGCCGACGGAAACGGATTTCCGGTGCGGCGTGTCTTTTGTGTGGGCAGGAATTACGCGGCCCACGCCCGAGAGATGGGTCGCGATCCTGACCGGGAGCCGCCTTTCTTCTTCACGAAATGGGCAGAGACGGTGGTCGCGTCAGGCGCCACCATTTCCTACCCAAGTGAGACAAGCAACTTTCACTACGAGGCCGAACTTGTGGTCGCGATCGGGAAGTCTGGATTGAAAATTGCCCCTGCGGACGCACGCAACTATATCTATGGCTACGCGACGGGACTCGATATGACACGTCGCGATCTGCAGCTGCAGGCTCGTGATATGGGCCGCCCATGGGACACCGCCAAAAATGTCGAGCAGTCCAGTCCTCTCGGCACCATTCATCCGGCCACTCAGGTCGGCCATCTGGAGAAGGGACGGATCGCGCTGACGGTGGATGGCGAAGTCAAGCAGAGTGCCGATCTCTCGGATTTGATCTGGCCCGTACCGGATGTGATTGCGTTCCTGTCGAAGCTTTATCGGCTCCAGCCGGGCGACCTCATTTACACGGGGACTCCTGCGGGCGTAGGGCCCGTGGTTCCAGGTAACACGCTAGAGGTCACGATCGAAGGTTTGGAAAGCCTGAAGCTGCGCATCGGTCCACCGGCCGTTTAACATTCTAGTGCACACGCGGTGTAGTGAATTGGAGGCTCATGCAAACGCAAGCCATCATGATGGCACCGGCCTCCGCGGCAATGACAGCCCAAACCTGCGCATATCAGTAGGACATGCCGTTGTATCAGGATGAGCACGCGCCAATTGCCAGACGAGTTCAGGATCTTGGCAGCGGCGGCCATCATTCCTCCACAAACAGCAGGCAGCGTAAACCAATAGGAGAGAGTAATTCGAAGTCGTCTCATGGCTAAAGGACCTCAAGAAGGGAATATCAAGGACTTCCACTCGATGCCGGGGTACTTGGTTCGCCGGACACAACAGATATCAACGGCTCTCTTTGCCGAAGAGTGTGCCGACTACGATCTAACTGCCGTGCAATATGCAGCTCTTGTGGCGATTGGCCTTCACCCTCAGATAGAGGCCGCACGCATATCCCGATTGATCTCGCTCGATCGCTCAACTTTAGGCGATGTGCTTGAAAGAATTGAAGGCAAAGGATTGGTTCGTCGCACGGCAAGTTCCGCAGACCGGCGAGTGAAACTCTTGAGTCTTTCAACTGAAGGCAAGAAGTTAATTGCTGATGTTGAGTCTGCGGTTTTGAGAGTTCAAGAAAGACTACTCGAACCCTTGAACGCTAAGGAACGAAAGACATTTGTGAGCTTGCTTTCAAAACTTGCTAATGGTCACAAGGGCCTTCCCCCGGCAAAGTCCTAGCTCAAACGGCAACTGGCAGCAGGAGGAGCGTGAGCCGCTTACGTTTCAGATTCCGGCACATTTGATAAAGGGGCCATCACGCAGGTATCTCGAAGTGCTCGCAAGAGCGCTCCTGCCGCAGGGCTGAGCTTGGGACGATGCGCGACAGAACCGATAGCCATCCTCATACGCTCGATGAAGACAGTTCGCAGAAGCTCACTCTGGAAAACACCTCCCACATAGGCGATTTCGACAGATTCGAGAGATGGGAAGAGGCGCCGGTGGACATGATGCGCGTATTTAGCGAGTTCTCCCGCGCCTTCTACCAGGATGAGGCGAGCCACACCGTCATCTGCCCGCTCGGCCTCGTCAAGCAATGATGCATAGGAGGCGATCACCGACCTTTGCTGTCCAGCGTAAAACCGCCGCAGGATCTCGTCCGCCGACATAGCATTGGCGGCGTCCAGCAGCTTGTTGTACAACTGAGTCGGTTGACCCCATCCTTCCTCAAAGGCCAGGGCTGCCCGCAGAACCTGTCGCGCCAGGAAGAACGCTCCACCTTCATCTCCGAAAGCGTAGCCCCAGCCACCGGCCCTGGCGGTCTTTCCCTCTTCGTTCTTGCCATAAGCCATGGAACCGGTTCCGGCGATCACGATAACACCCGGCAATCCTCCGGTCGCACCCTCCAACGCGATTTCGGCGTCGTGCGTGATTCTGTAGTGATCGCTGCGGATCAACTCACGTACGAACGCGTCCTTATCCTGGGGACCGCCACTAAAGCCGAGGCATGCCGATACGAAACTCACGTCGTGACGGCTTACGCCCGCTTGCGCGCAAGCTTGATCCAGCGAATCACCGAGGGCTGAGAAGAACCTTGCACGACCTTGCGCCGGCCCCACGTGATTACAGGGCCCGCCCTTGCCGCGTCCCAGGACCTTACCGGTCTCATCCGCAATCAGGGCGACCGTGCTGGTTTGTCCGCCATCAACGCCTAAGTACAGTTTCGCCTGGGGGTGCGTCATCTCGTCTCTGAAAGCTAGGCGAGGGTCTTGTCTTTTGCGTAGCAGATGGGATCAAGCGGACAAGATGCACATCGTGGCTTACGGGCAATGCAGATCTGACGTCCAAAGTGAATCATCTGGTGTGCAAATAGAATCCAGTGGTCTTCCGGGACGTTTTTCATGAGATCCTGTTCCACCTTCACGGGATCTGTGTTCTTCGTCAGGTCGAGACGAGCCGAGATTCGGCCCACATGTGTGTCGACGACTACGCCCGACGCTATGCCGTAAGCAGTTCCTAGCACCACGTTCGCAGTCTTACGCGCGGCGCCCGGAACTGAAAGCAACGCGTCCATTGTTTGCGGCACTCTGCCTCCGAATTCATCTCGTATTCTTCGGGCGGCTCCAATGATGGATCGGGCTTTGTTGTTAAAGAATCCGGTGGACCGGATATCATTCGCCAATTCGTCTTGAGAAACGTTTGCGAAGTCCTCAATGGTGGGATATTTCTCGAACAGACCGGGAGTCACTTTATTCACTCGCTCGTCGGTACATTGAGCGGAAAGAATTGTGGCTACCAGCAGTTCCCAGGGATTGCGATGGTGAAGGGCACACGTCGCGTTTGGGAAGAGCCTGTCGAACTCCGCGATGATCTTGCCCAGCCTCGCCTTCCGTTCAGCGGCGGTTTTCGGTTTCGGGACTTTTTTGGGCGGAGTAACAGGGTGCGGCGGCGTCGGAACCGCAATGACGGCGTCAGACATGCGAAAGCACCACGATAGCAACAACTCGAACTCAAATCTCGGAATTACTAAGGCGGTTTCTCCGAAATTCGCATCTTAACTGCGCTGTGAAAGAGAAGAAGTCACGAGTTTACACCTTGGGCTGCGAATTGATCAGCGGCCGGCCGCTCGCAGATACCTTTGCCATCTTTGAGGATCCTTACAATCTGGCGAAGATCACACCGCCGTGGCTGAACTTCCGGGTAATCTCGGCGGCTCGCGTTCAGATGCGGCAAGGCGCTGAGATCGATTACGTCATTCGGTGGCTAAACGTCCCTATACGCTGGAAAACGCGTATTACCGAATGCGATCCGCCCCGCAGATTCGTCGATGAGCAGGAGCGAGGGCCTTATACTTCGTGGCGTCATCGACACACCTTCGAAGAGACTGGGGAAGGTACGAAGGTTCGCGATGAGGTTCAGTACTCATTGCCGTTCGGAGTGCTGGGCCGAATGGTACACCGTCTCGTCGTGCGCCGCCAGTTGCTGGCAATCTTTCGTTACCGTCAGCGGGAACTCGGCAAGATGTTCGGCGCGGTTGCGCGGCACCTTGTACCACCACACATTACCGGTTAGATTGCCGTCTTAAGACGGTGCACCGTGTTCCAGAAAATTACGCAGCCGGTTACTGCGGCTGGGATGACGAAGTTTGCGCAGAGCCTTTGCTTCAATCTGGCGAATGCGCTCTCGAGTCACGGCAAAATTCTGGCCGACTTCTTCGAGGGTGTGCTCGCTCCCATCCTGAAGACCAAACCTCATCTTGACGATCTTCTCTTCGCGCGGACTGAGAGTCTTGAGAACCTCAGCCGTCTGCTCGCGAAGGTTCAGATTAATGACGGCCTCCGAGGGCGAAACCATACGGCTATCAACCAGAAAGTCGCCCAAGTTGGATTCCTCTTCCTCGCCAACGGGCGTCTGAAGAGAGATCGGTTCCTGAGCAATCCGCAGAACTCGCCGCACCTTACTCGGGGGCAAGTCCATGCGAACCGCCAATTCTTCCGTGGTTGGTTCGCGACCAAACTCCTGCTGCATCGTCCGCTGCAGCCGGACCAGCTTGTTGATCGTCTCGATCATGTGCACCGGGATCCGAATAGTCCTGGCCTGATCCGCAATGGCCCGGGTAACGGCCTGTCGAACCCACCACGTTGCGTACGTGGAGAACTTATAGCCCCGCTTGTAGTCGAATTTGTCCACCGCGCGCATCAAGCCGATATTGCCCTCTTGAATCAGGTCCAAAAACTGCATGCCGCGGTTTGTGTATCGCTTCGCAACAGAAACAACGAGTCGAAGATTGGCCTCGATGAGTCTTTTTTTGGCGCAATCGGTCTCCCATTGTCCCTTTCCTATTACGTCCAGCGTTCGATGGAGGTCCACCGCATTCACACCGGCTTTATCCTCGAGAGCATGGATTTGCGATAACACCGCCTTCAGCTCTCGCTTGACATTCGCGGCCGCTCCCAGATCGCAGCCGGGCAGTGAATCCAGTTTCTGCTGAAGCCGAGTTGCCTCTTGCTCGAGCGGCTGCATCTGACAAGCAACCTTCCGAAGGGCTTCGCTCAGCGAGCGATGGAAGCGTGAGGCAAACGGAATGGAACGAATGTGGCGCGAGATCTCCACCACCGTTCGGACGTACTCACCCCGCACTTTCAAAAACTGTTTGGGCTTCAGCGACCGCGAGACCGTCAACAGTTTCTGATTGGCGAGCTGGGATTTGCGGAACAGCTTTTCGAGTTCCAGAATACTGCTGAAAAGCTGATCCTTCAGATGATCATACGAAGCAGGCTCTTCACCCAGGTTTGTTGTCTCGGGTGCCTGCATCACCTCGAGTATTGGAATCAGATCGCGTTCGACACTGCGCCTCGTGTCCAATATGATCTGAACGATCAGCTGAGAACGAGAGAGGGCCTTCAACACAGCGCGTTGGCCGCGCTCGATTTGCTTGGCTAACTCGATCTCGCCTTCCCTCGTCAGAAGGGGAACCATGCCCATCTCGCGCAGGTACAACCGCACGGAATCGTTGCTCTTATCGATGGCTCCGGCCGAGAGGTCTAGGTCGGCAAACTCCTCAGGGTCATCACCTTCTTTTTCGATTTCCTTGCTCTTTCCGAGCAGGTCGGCGGGGGATGACTCGAGATCGACGAAGAGGTCATTAAGATCCGCACTGCCGGCCAGATCTTCCCTCGCGGCGGCGTTTGCTTCGTCGAAAAGAGCAAAGCCTTTGTCGTCAGTTTCCTGCATCAACTGCCTTCGTCAACCTAGGCGACTCAGATTGGCGGGAAGAGGTCGGAACGGCTCTAACCCCGGTAATCTGCCGAGCAAGGCCCCCTTCAGCCTTCTCGACTCCTCATAGTACAACAAGATTTTGTCCCTAAGCCGAGGGCCGCTTACCCTGGTTCAGTTCCTCCGCAAGCAGAAGCGCCTCGGCGAATTGTCCGGCCTGCTCCAGTTCCCGGATCCTACGCCGGATATCGTCGCGTCCTTTCAGACGGGCCGTTGTCTCCAAAGCTTCGAGGCAGCGAAGTGCCTGTTGCGGAGCGTCGGATTCGCTGATCCCCAATTCGGCAAAACTGAGTTCCGTCAATAGCTTCTGCATCCTGAGATCCAGGCCGACGAGAGCTTTCTCCACGGGAAAACTTTCTCCCTCCTCGTCAATCTTCATCGCCGCTTCAAAGAAGCTCCGCAGCTCGAGCAGCTGAACAATCTTCGTTTGAAGGAAATACTGCCGAATGACGGAACGGGCTTCTTGGCTCAAAAGGAAACAGGCGGCCAGCAATTTCTCGTTCGGCGGGAGAGAGGATCCCAACGTGCGCGCTCTGGGCGCGGGCTGAGCGGGACTATGCGGACGTAAATTCTCGCGAATTGTCTCGCGGTCAACGTTCAAGTACTCGGCCAGTTCCTTTGCGATGGCGCCGCGTTCGATCCGATCGTGCACCTGCTGGAGAACGGGAGCCAGATACTTGAAGGCATCGACGCGTCCTTCCGCCGTTCGCATATCGAACTTCTCACGCGCACGATCCGCAAGCCAATGAAAATAGGACCCAGCCCGTTCCAGGAGCTTTATATACGCGTCCGGTCCAAAATCTTTCACGTATTCGTCTGGATCGAGTTCACCCGGAATGCGCAACACCTTTACCCGGAGTCCCTCGGCGAGTACTGCGCCAATGTACTTCTCCGTTGAACGCGTGCCAGCGGCATCGGGATCGAAGTTGAGAATGATTTGCCCGCTACCTGCCTGCCCTTGTGAGACCTGGCGTTTGATGGCGCGAACCTGATCGCTCGACAGCGCCGTACCACTGCTCGCGACGACTTCATGAACGCCAGCGGAATAAACCCCGATCACATCCATGTAGCCTTCTACAAGAATCATGCGGTTGCGCTTCCGCGCGTCGATCTTCGCGCGATGCATGTTGTATAAAACAGCGGATTTCTTGTAGATCGGCGTTTCCGGAGAGTTGCGGTACTTAGGGTCGTCACCCTGGCGTAGCGCGCGCCCACCGAAGGCGATCACCTTTCCGTCTTCGCTGTGAATCGGAAACATAAGCCGTCCGCGAAAAGCGTCGAAGAACCCGTTTCCACCTTGGCGTTGGAGTACCAGGCCTGACTCAGCGAGCAACGCGGGGCTAAACTTCTGTAAACGTGTCGCAAGCTGCTGGCCGGACGGATCGGACAGACCAAGTCGAAATTCCGCAAGTGCATCATTGCTGGTCCCGCGCGATTCCAGGTAGGTGCGAGCTTCTTTGCCTGCTCCGGACCGGAGATTGTCTTGGAAGACCTGGGCTGCTATCTCGTGCATCTCGAGGATGGCAGCGCGCTTTTGCGCCTCCGGATCATCGAAGCGCTGACGCTCCGGCATCGGGATCCCGTAGCGTTCCGCCAAGACCTTCATGGCTTCGGGGAACGTCAGGTGATCATGCTCCATGACGAACTTGAACACGTCCCCGCCCGCGTCACAGCCGAAACATTTATAGATTTGCAGTGCGCTATGTACGCCGAAGGAAGGAGTCTTTTCCGAGTGGAATGGACACAGTCCTACATACCTCGGACCCGCCCCCTGACGCTTCAATCTGACATAATGGCCGACCACGTCGACAATGTTGAGCTGACTCTTTAATTGTTCGGCGAAGGTCATTGGCTGTTGTCGTCATTACCGAGGTTAGCAGCGAGGAGGCGGGAGCCGCCGGCGACATCTTGCCATAATGTCGGCAGTTATGGGTCTGAAGGAATACGCCCGGAAACGTCACTTCGACAAGACGCCAGAACCGGGTCCGATTGACTCCGGCCGCGAAGCGCGCTCACACGGCGGATTCTTCTGCGTGCAACGGCACGATGCCACTCGGCTCCATTATGATTTCCGCCTCGAAGTGGGCGGGGTCCTGGTCAGTTGGGCGGTTCCCAAAGGTCCCAGTCTCGACCCCGCCCGCAAAGCCTTGGCAATGAAGGTGGAGGACCATCCGTTCGACTACGGCACCTTCGAAGGCAAAATTCCGGAAGGCAACTATGGTGCGGGCAGCGTCATGTTGTGGGATACGGGTACATACGACGTGCTCGGCGATCTGCCGGCCGAAAAGCAATTGGAGCGCGGCGATTTCAAGTTCGAGTTGCACGGCCAAAAACTGAACGGATCTTTTGCCATCGTCCACATGAAGCATGCGGGCAAAGGGAACGAGTGGCTGCTGATCAAAAAGAAGGACGAATACGCCGTCCAAAACTACGACATCAATCAGTTCTCGTACAGCGTTAAATCGAAGAGGACCCAAGACGAGATCGCCGAAGACAAGAAAGGCGCCACGTGGCTTAACTACTCCGAAATTCCCGGCGCTCGCAAAGCTGCCATGCCTGCGAGCCTCGATCCGATGCTAGCGACCGCAGCGACAAAGCCGCCTGGAGGCAACCAGTGGCTCTATGAAATCAAATGGGATGGCGTCCGGGCCCTCTGCCGCATTCGCGACGGTGAATTCGCGATGTTTTCGCGGCGGGGCAATCGCTGCGAAAAGCAGTACCCCGAGCTTAGAGATCTTCCCAAGCAGGTCGGGATGGAAGAAGTCTGGCTCGATGGTGAAATCTGCGTCCTGAACGACGAGGGTCGATCGAGCTTTGGCCTCATCCAGCACAGGATCAACGCCAATCCAAGCGCTATCCCGCGACTGACGGAAACCCATCCGGCCGTGCTGTTTCTGTTCGATGTTCTTTACGCCGGCGGTTACGATTTCCGGGCTTGTTCGCTTCAGGATCGGCGTAAAGTGCTGGAGTCCCTGGTGCAACCGGCAGGTAACATCCGAATTTCGGACACATACGACACTGACGGCGAACAGATGTTTGAAGCTGCCCGGAACATGGGCCTTGAGGGTGTTCTGGCGAAAGACCGACGGAGCAAATATGAGTCCGGGCGATCGAGCAAATGGCAGAAGCTGAAGGTTCTGAATGAGCAGGAATTCGTGATTGCCGGCTTCACCAAGGGCGAACGGGACTACTTCGGATCTCTCGTGCTTGGCGTTTACGAGGACGCAAAGCTTCGGCACACGGGCCAGGTGGGTACGGGTTTCGATACGAAAAAGATGCGTGAGATCCACGATCGCCTGCAGCCGCTTATCACCAAAACGAGCCCGTTCCCGGCGAAGCCCAGGATCAAAGATGTGACCTGGGTAAAACCAGAGACCGTGTGCGAGGTCCGGTTTCTCGAGTGGACAGCCGATGGCGTCCTTCGCGCACCCGTGTTTGTGGGATTGCGCAACGACAAAGAACCTTCAGAAGTGGTGCGGGAAGTGGCCCCCGATGAGCCCGATATTGCGGAATCCGACGGAGCCGAAGGGCCCGTTGAAGCCGCCGCGCCCGAACCGGCGACCGACGAACCCGCTGGCACGCCACTTGACTTGTCGAAGCGCGAAGCAGTGGTCGATATCGACGGGCATACGCTTAAGTTCTCCAATCTTGAGAAGGTGTTTTATCCCAAGGAAGGCTGGAAGAAACGCGACCTGCTGGATTTCTACCATCGCGTATCAACCTGGCTCCTTCCCCACCTGAAAGACCGGCCGCTATCGCTCAAGCGCTATCCCAACGGTATTCACGATGAATTCTTCTTCCAGAAGAATGCCAGCAGTCACTTCCCTGACTGGATGCATTGTGAACCTATTCAGGAGGGCCATCCCGTCAAGACGAACCACTATCCCGTGGCACAGGATCGAGCTTCGCTCCTGTATTTAGTCAATCTGGGGTGTATCGATCACAATCCTTGGATGAGCCGCATCGGTTCGCTCGACAATCCTGACTGGATGCTGCTCGATCTTGATCCCGTGGACACGTCCTTCGATCGCATCATCGAAGCGACACTGCTCGTGAAAGAGCTTCTTGCCGGACTTGGCTTGCGAGGTTATCCGAAAACAACCGGCGGGGATGGAATGCACGTCTACGTGCCTCTCGAGCCGATCTACAGCTACGAGCAGGTCCGCAGCTTTGCCGAGCTTATCACTCATTTGGCTGTCGGACGCGAGCCTGATTTGTTTACCACTCCGAGGAGCGTGGAGAAGCGCAAGAAGGATCGCGTTTACTTCGACTACCTCCAGATCGGCAGCCGAAAAACAATCGCAGCGCCCTACGTTCTCCGGGCCTACGACGGGGCTCCCGTTGCCACGCCGCTCGATTGGGCGGAAGTCAAGCCGGGAATCAAACCGAGCGACTTTCGCATCGACAACGCAATAGCGCGCTTTGAAAAGGTCGGCGACCTGTTTGCCCCGGTGCTCGAAGGCGGTCAACGGATTGAACACGCTCTCGGCCGCCTGCAGGGGATGGATTCAGATACTTCGTCCGAACCAAAGGCCCCGGCCAAACGCTCACGGAAACCTGCCTCTAAAAAGGGCAATAACGTACTTGACGAATCGGCCACATCCGACGGCCATCAGGGACACGGCGAAAAGAAACGAGCTAGGGTGAAGAAGGAACAGAAAGAAACGGAGTAATTCGTGCCTTGTTGTGCTGACGAGAATCCTATTAGGCAAACCGA
>JBJMGJ010000415.1:0-10351 GCA_045807965.1 Bryobacteraceae bacterium
GCCCGCCAAAACTTCGGTGATCTCTTCCCGCTTATTGGCATGCATCTTCACGAGCCGGCCGACCCGTTCGCGCTTGCCTTTCGAGACGTTGTAGATTGATTCGCCGGCGTTCAGCTTGCCGGAATAGACCCGGATGAAGCAAAGCTGTCCGACAAACGGATCCGTCATGATCTTGAAGACCAGGGCGGAGAACGGAGCAGAATCAGACGGTGCACGCTCCACTGCAACGTTCGGATCGTCGATACTCACACCCTTCATGGGAGGAACATCGAGCGGCGAAGGCAGATAAGCGCAAACAGAATCGAGCAGATTCTGAACGCCTTTGTTCTTGAACGAAGACCCGCAAATAACCGGGAAGATTTTCTGGGCGATGGTCGCCTTGCGTATGCCCGCAACCAGCTCAGCTTCCGTGATGGCCTGCCCTTCGACGAACTTCTCAAAGAGCACATCATCGCTTTCGGAGACAGCTTCAATCAGCTTCTCGCGATACTCTTTCGCCCTTTCCAGCAGATCGGCCGGAATTTCAACGTCGTCGTACTTCGCGCCCAGCGTTTCGTCGCGCCAGATGCGGGCATTCATCTTCACCAGGTCGACAACACCCTTGAACTGATCCTCCGCTCCGACCGGCAGCTGAATTGGCACCGGACGAGCGCTCAGACGATCAACGATGGTTTCGACCGAGCGGTAGAAATCCGCCCCGATCCGATCCATCTTGTTGATGAAGCAGATACGCGGAACGTGATACTTGTCAGCCTGGCGCCATACGGTTTCTGACTGCGGCTGCACGCCGGCAACAGCGTCGAACACGGCGCAGGCACCATCTAGAACGCGCAGACTGCGCTCAACTTCAGCCGTGAAGTCGACGTGACCAGGCGTGTCGATGATGTTGATGGTGACGTCGTTCCACTGACAGGTGGTCGCAGCGGAGGTGATGGTAATACCACGCTCCTGCTCCTGCGCCATCCAGTCCATGGTGGCGGTTCCCTCATGCACTTCACCGATTTTGTGCGTACGGCCGGTGTAGTACAGAATTCGTTCGGTCGTGGTGGTTTTACCAGCATCGATGTGCGCCATGATGCCGATATTGCGCATTTTTTCGAGAGGTACAGTACGGGGCATACAGATTGTAAGACTTACTTCTAATTACCAGCGATAGTGCGCGAACGCCTTGTTGGCCTCAGCCATCCGGTGCACATCGTCTTTCTTCTTCACGGCGCCGCCACGCATGTTGGAGGCGTCATTTAACTCATTGGCTAACTTTTCAGCCATACTCTTGTCGGGACGGCTGCGAGCGTTTCCGATAATCCAGCGCAGCGCCAGACTGGTGCGGCGATTCTGCGCCACTTCCACGGGAACCTGGTAGTTCGCACCACCAACGCGCCGCGTTTTCACTTCGAGCAATGGCTTCGTGTTCTCCACGGCCTTTTTAAACGCCTTCAACGGATCGTCGCCGGACCGCTCCCGGAGGATTTCCATGGCTTGATAGAAGATTTTCTGAGATGTGGTCTTCTTTCCGTCCCACATCATGGAGTTGACGAACTTCTCAACGAGCGTCGAATTAAATAAGGGATCAGCAACCACGTCCCTTGGTTCTGGCCGTCGTCTGCGTGGCATCGGATCTCCTTACTTCTTTCCCTTCGTTGGAGCGGCGGCAGCGGCACCGCCCTTCGGCCGCTTCGCGCCATACTTCGAACGGCTCTGCTTGCGGTTTGCGACACCAGCGGTATCAAGCGTTCCACGGACCACGTGATAGCGAACACCGGGAAGATCCTTCACACGACCACCGCGGATGAGCACGATCGAGTGCTCCTGAAGGTTGTGACCAACACCAGGGATATAGGTGGTCACTTCGATTCCGTTAGTAAGCCGCACGCGAGCCACTTTCCGGAGAGCCGAGTTTGGCTTCTTCGGCGTTGTGGTGTAAACACGGGTGCAAACACCTCGACGCTGCGGACAGGCCTGCAGCGCGGGGCTCGCGGTCTTGTATCGCGTGGGCTTCCGCCCCTTTCGCACAAGTTGGTTAAAGGTCGGCACAAATATCCTTGAATCTGATAACTCGAACTACATCAGCTCGCTCGAGACGGCACGAACCCATCTCTCGCCAGCGCAAAAACTTAAAACTTGGTGCGCCCAATCGGGCTTATAGCGCAGGCACGGAAAACATACCGGCTGCGAATCGATTACTGCCAGAAGGCTGATATAGCGTTCTTCACCAGCCTTGAACCGCGAGGGTAACTACTTCGGGACTATGGTCCATGCCAAAAAGCCAGCGTCACCATCCCTTTTCAGAGTAGCTTGCTGGATCAGCAGCGGGACCCGACTTCCGGCCGGATGCCTGCGAACAGGCACGGTAGCACGGAGGCCGAAGAATCAACTCGCCAAACCTTTTAAGTGTAGAGGGGAGTACTAGCCTCTGTCAACTCTGAGGTAATGGAGGTGGTGGGTCAGTTTGAAATCAAGATTTTCTCACTAACCCAAAGCGGCGGCGCTATCAATCAGTCCTTCAAGCCGCTCGAGATCCGGCCTGAAAGCATTAGCCTGTTCCTCCGAAAGATCGTTGAGAAATCTCTTCGCGGTTTCGAGAGCCGTCTTTGCATTTTCTTCGGCCTGCACCGAATGCTCCCTGCTTGAAGAAAGGCGATGAGTTTCCATGAACGTGAAACCGAGGTCAATCTCGTTCCGGATAAGTTTGACCAGTTCGGAATTGGTGTTCTGGGCCACTCGTCACCAATTCTAGTCTGTATTTGGCACGTCCGTCCGAAACTGTTCTCGCAAAATTCCAACTATCTTGTTTCACCGAGAGTAACAAATAATAAGTCATGGAAATGGCAATGGCTCCGCCCTCGCCCCCGGGGGGGAGAATGGAGCTAATAATCGCCGCCGAGCAGTACGCGAGAGCACAGGAAGCAGAACGGCGGAGTGCCAGCTTATGCCAGCGCTCCCTTGAACTGGTCGAGAGAACTCAGGGCTTGATTGAGTGTAGTCGGCGAATGTTAGACACAGAGCAGACTCTGGACGGCCTGTAGGAGACCGCCACAGGTGACTGGCATTTCCAGCAGAGCATCACGTGCGGACATGGAAGCGGATTCGCGTCCGGTTATGATCAGAACTCGAACCTCCGGGCGAAGCTTCTTAACCTGAACCGTCAAGGCATGCCAGTCGGCATACGGCGCGCCAGCATCTGACGCAATCAACAGATCGATCGCTCCCCGATACTGTGCCGCAGTGCGAACCGCTTCGTCTGTATTTTGGGACTCTAAGACACGGTGCCCTTCAGAAGAAAGCGCCTCGCAAAAATCGTTTCTGATTATTGCATCGCCCTCAACCAGAAGGATCGTGCTCACTGCGAGCAAGTATACACGTGCGTTTACTAGTTCCAGCGGAGAACGGTGCTGTCCGGGGCAAACGCGCGCTGTAGCGGCAAAGGCTCGTCCCTTACCGATTGGAAATGGTATCCAGTCACGCGGAATGTATTACGGCCTCACGAAGTCTGCGCGCGAACTCCTTCCCCGCGTTGCAGGCCCGCGCGGGATTGGCCACCAGGAAACAAGCAGTTGTTTTAAACCCTCAAAGCTCTAATTTCCCGTTCAAGACCATCTTCGTCAAATTGAAGCGCGCCCTGATAACAACGGGATCGCGGATCGACTCGAAAACAACACTTCCGTCCTGTACGTTGACCGAAGCCGATCGAGGGAAGAAGGCGATCACCAGCAGAGTTTGTCCAGCTGGAAGAACGATTACTTTTTCCGGCGCGATGTTCTCTTTGCCTTTTCGCTTCAGAAGCGTTTTGGCTTTGATACGTTCGCCCAAGCGCTCGAAGGCGGTGTTCGCTGCCGATGAATGCTGCGGTAGGTCCCGGTCGCGCCTGGGAAGTGCATCTTCGGGATAATCACTGACCGTCAGAATGTAGAACTCCTTGGCCAGAGTGTCAAACTTCTCAGCCTGCCCGGAAACAAACATGATCTTCGAATAACAGGAAAAAGAGTACGACTCCATTCCGGCCCTCGCACACGCCTCGCGCACGGGAGCGGCACTGTCCCAGCGCACCACGGATCGCAAACGGTCGGTAGACCCGCGAGCCTCCCCGGTTGCTGTATTTTGGATTCCCCCACCGGGGTTCGTACGGGCCGGGGCTCCTTCGGCTCCCATCCCTCCGGCGCTATCAGCCCTCGGCCGGGAGTCGCGGGGAGGCCAATCCTCTGCGTTCATGCGCAACAAAACTGGTTTCGCCCAAGGAGAGTCCGTAATGATGCGTTTGATCTCTGCCGGCGTCAACGGACGCTCGTCTTCCGCCATTCGCGCGACGGCGCTTGGTGCGAAAGGGACGAGCACGGATACCAGCACAATGGCGCCCAGAACTTTCATTGTTCCTTTGATCAGCGATTCTACACCTGCTTCGGCTCGGAATTGTAAGCGCGCCGAACACTGAGAAGCAGGAGAATATATTGGACCTGATGCGGAGCTCTCTGTTTATTCTTCTTCTCTTGACAACAGTGCTCGGCGCGGGGCAAAAGCAGCAAGTTGAAGTCCTCGCTCCGTATTACGAGACCCCCGAGATGGTAGTGGATCGAATGCTGCAGCTGGCGAACCTGCGGCCAGGTGAAAAGATGTTTGATCTTGGCTCAGGTGACGGACGGATAGTCATCATGAGCGCGCAAAAATATGGGGCTGACGCAACGGGCATAGAACTCGATAACGCGCTGGTCAAACAAAGCGAGAAACGCATCAGGAAACTCGGCCTTAGCTCAAAGGCACGAATCGTGGAAGGCGATCTGCTGAAACAGGACTACTCGTCCGCCGATTTAATCACTGTTTATCTGCTGCCCTTCGGGAACGAGAAACTGACGCCCATCCTCGAAAAGCAACTCAAGCCAGGATGCAGAGTGATCTCGCATAACGCGGAGTTCAAGTCCTGGAAGCCCGTGAAAGTCGAAGACATCGAGTCCGATGGCGAGGGCCACAGCCACCGGCTCTATCTCTACCAGCGATAGCCTAGAAGTCTCCGCCTCGCAGCACGTGCTTATTCGCCGCTGTTCGGAGGACAAGGTCGGCAGACGAAGCTAGTTGCTCTGTCGCGGCTTGCAGGCTTTGGATGATAATCTCCTGATTTCGTCCGTTAATGGCTGTGGTGGTGCCGGATAGGCTGAGGGCCGCAACGACTCTGCCGCGCGTGTCCCGAATGGGCGCCGCGAAGCAGCGAAAGCCGGCTTTGTATTCCTCATTGTCGTAAGCGAATCCGCAAATCTGAACTTTGCGCAGTTCTGCCCGGAACCTGGCGGGCTCTGTGATGGTCCGGCTGGTGTACGGGGTGAAGCGATAGTAGGGCAGCAGTTCGCCTACGAAGAGCGGCTCGAAAGCGACGATAGCTTTCCCCAGCGCAGTGCAATGGATCGGCATGCGAACATCGTCAGCACCAGCGGAGCGCGTCACCCGCCCCGAGGTAAGAACAAGCGAGATCTGCTCATACATCCTTCTCACACCCACGCGAGCCGTTGTACCCGTCGTGCGGGCAAGTTCTTCCAGGAAGGTCCGCATTCCGTCCAGACTGCTAACGGGCCGGGAACGCCGCGCCAAATCAGCCACTTTGGAACCGAGCCGATACCGGTGGCTATCGCCTTCCCGCTCCACCATCTGGCGGCTCTCGAGAACCGTAAGGAGCCGATGTACCGTGCTCTTGCTCAGATGTGCACGTTTACACAGATCTGACGTTCCCACTGGAAACTCGGATTCCGCGAGTGCGTCAAGCAGATCAAAGGTTCGGTCGAGCACCCGAATCCGATACTTATCGGCTTTGCCTTCCGCTGTTATTGCCATGTGGTTTTTACCTGCAATCGTACTAATCTTATGTGAGTAGCCTAACAAAACTGCATCCGCCATCCGAAGGGGGCGCGCACTGTTGCGCCGAATCGGTAGGTTCAGTCCACGAGTTGCGGACACAGTTTGGGTTTTGCCACTTGAGGGCCGCTGGAGACCGAGACTACCGCATACTACTTTGACCCCAAGATCCGCTACCATGCGGACCAGACTTATCCTGAACGCTACAAAAGATCTACTGCAACCCGGCAGCTCCTGTCAATGGAATTTGGTCAAACCAATCAAACTTTGGTTATTTGGTTCGGCGGTGTCCCACACTGTGGGACGATATTTCGACGGAATCCGTGAGGCGGAAGCCCCTCGGTGTAAGCCCAACCGATGGGGTTCGCGCGGCAACGGCGGCTTTGCTCGGCCTATGATGTTGCAATGGTCAGGACCAAATGGAGGTTTTCACTATGAAGCGTGCCGCGGGACTCCTCGCGTTAACGGCATTTTTCGCGATCGCACAATCCTCGCCGAAGGATGCATGGGTTTTGACAGATGGAGAGGTCAACACAACCTTCTCCGCTATCCGCGCAGCGAACCCAACTGCTCCCACGGTATCGAAGCTGGCGGGACGATTTTCGGGTAATTCCCTGTCTCTCATTCAGCGAAATGCGGATGGCGTTGTCGAAGTTCACCTGCATAAACAGGACTTGATCTTCGTTCGTCAAGGAAGCGCGACTTTGATGTCCGGAGGCGAAGTTGTGAACGGCAAGGAAGGGCCAGCCGGCGAGATCCGGGGGGACTCCATTCGCAATGGAACGAAACGCACGATTCACGTGGGAGACATCATCCAGGTACCGGCGGCAGTTCCTCACCAGATGCTGCTCAGCCCAGGAGAGACGGTCGCGTATGTCGCCATTAAAGTGGACATGCCGTAAACCGAGTGCCGTCGCTCCGTGTCTTTCTGAATTTGACCGCAAGAAACGGAGTTTTCTCCGCACTGAGATCACGGTACATTCGGGATCGTAGAGGAGGAGCCGTTGCAAAAGCTAGAGATGAGCCAGGCCCCACGTTCCATCGCTCTCGCGTGGCAAGAGGAGTACTGGGAACTAGTATCGAAGCGCGATCGGAACGCCGACGGGAGCTTTTATTACTCGGTCAAAACAACAGGTGTCTATTGCCGGCCGTCCTGCTCGGCCCGTTTAGCCAAGCGGGAAAACGTTGGCTTTTTCCGGACGTGTGCCGACGCGGAACAGGCCGGCTTCCGTCCGTGCGCGCGCTGTAAACCAAATGGCGCGTCTGTCGCGGAGGAACGCGGTGCCAAAGTGGCACGCGTCTGTGAACTGATTCAAGCATCACACGAGATCCCGTCCCTCGAGCAACTCGCGGCAAGCGTCGAGATGTCGCCCTTTCACCTGCACCGCGTTTTTAGGACCGCGATGGGCCTAACGCCGAAGCAATACGCTCTTGCGCAACGCTCCCAGCGCATTCGCTCCAGGCTTCAATCGGGGGACGAAACTATCACGGAGGCCATCTATGGTTCCGGATACAACTCGAATGGGCGTTTTTACCATCAAGTTCAAACCATTCTGGGCATGACTCCATCGAAGTTCCGCAACGGAGGCGAGCAGGAGAAAATCAACTTTGCGATTGGCCAGTGTTCCCTGGGAGCCATTCTGGTCGCCCAGAGCGAACGTGGTATCTGCGCGGTGTTCCTGGGAGATGATCCGGAGACGCTTTCACGGGACCTGCAGGACCAGTTTCCGCGCGCCGAGCTGGTTGGCGACGACCCGAACTTCGAAGCTACCATTGCGAAGGTAGTCGGCTTCGTCGATTCCCCCTCAGGACCATTCGACATTCCGGTGGATGTTCGCGGAACCGCCTTCCAACAACGGGTCTGGACGGCACTGTCCAAGATTCCGGTCGGCGCTCGCCTGAGTTATGCCGAACTCGCGAGTATCATCGGATCCCCGGGTTCCGCGAGAGCCGTCGCCCGAGCTTGTGCCGCGAATAAATTGGCAGTGGCGATCCCGTGCCACCGAATTGTCCGTCAGAATGGCGAACCCGGCGGCTATCGCTGGGGGCTGGAGCGGAAACAGCAGCTCCTTCGGCGAGAGACGCAATGACAGAAATGGATTTGTTTGGGGCGGAACTTTCGTCGGTCGAGGAGCCACTCGACCTCGGACCGGGAGTTGCGGTGCTCCGAGGATTTGCTTTGAAGAATGAAGCCGCGCTCCTCAGTGAACTGAAACGCGTCACGGAAGCTGCTCCATTCCGTCACATGGTCACGGCTGGGGGCTTTCGCATGTCTGTGGCGATGACGAATTGCGGCCCTTTGGGATGGATCTCCGATCGCAGAGGCTATCGGTACGAAGAAACGGATCCGGTGAGCGGAGACCCTTGGCCGCCCATTCCCGATCTCTTCCTGAAGCTGGCTGGTGATGCCGCGAATGCAGCCGGATTTCCTCTCTTTACGCCAAACGCCTGCTTGATCAATCGTTATGAGCCGGGCGCGAAGATGTCTTTGCACCAAGACAAAGACGAGAAGGATTTCACCCAGCCAATCGTGTCCGTCTCCCTCGGTCTCCCCGCTGTCTTCCAGTTTGGAGGATTAAAGCGCAGCGAGGAAACCCGGCGCATCCAGTTGACGCACGGAGACGTCGTAGTGTGGGGCGGACCTGCCCGGCTTCGCTATCACGGTGTGCTGCCCTTGAAAAAGGGAACGCATCCAACTCTGGGCAATCACCGCTTAAATCTAACGTTCCGCAAGGCGATCTAGCGCGACTTTCGCTAGCTTGCGGCGCCGGCAAATGCCGACGGCTGCCAAACCAGCCAGCCCAAGGCTCATCAAGAGGGTAGAGGAGGGCTCTGGAACGATCTCCAAAAATCCCCTAGTTTCACCCGCGCCAAACTGCGTGGTGTGGAAGTTGATGTAAGAGTTACCGGAAAGTATGTTGGACAGTTGTGCGGTTAGAGTTGTGCCATTGCCCTCGGCCGCGTCCCACTTGCCCGTGATGCTACCTCCCACGCCGCTCGTAAACGGAGTAACCACGACGTCATCGGGATTGTTGTCGTTGAGAGGAGACCCGAAGAAACCCCACACCACCGGTGCATTTACAGTTGTCGCCGTCGCCGATGCGTGAATGTGCGCCGCGGCCAGGTTGTCGTTCACGTCGGCCGTCTGCGTCCCGGTGAAGTCGATGTTGAATATGGTCGCCGACATCGTCATAGCGGTCATCGTGTCATTCAGGAGAAAAGTAGCGGTCCCGAATGAAGCTGGCCTCGGTGCTCCCGTCGAGGTTGTCACCACCGTCGGAGGATTCTCCGCAGCGTTACTAATATTAGCCGTCAAGATAGTTGCCGCCTGGCAATAGGCGCCGGCGAGCATAACACTGAAACCGCCGAGCACAGCTTTAGAAATTCGATACATCGTGATTCCTCCTCCCCATAGACTCACTTCGACAAAGCTTTTGTCGGAACCGAAGTACTACAGGTTTGCGCGGCAAGCCGTTGAGCGCTCGCCTGGGAGCTCAACGTTCGTACTATAAAATACCCTCAAGGTTACTCAGTTTCAAATTAGCTTCAGGAGGTCTTTGGGCGAACTGCGGTTGCAGTGTTTGCAGGGGCGTGTTTTCTTTCGTCTGCCCTCGTGGCAAGGAACAAACCTGAGCCGTTCGGCCGTTTCCAGTGACAGCGGCGCGTGGGCCCGACGAACACGACCGGCAATGCTGTCGCCGACGCACTGCTTGGAAACTTCTATTCCTACACCGAAGCAGCGGAACCCGAGAAGGCTGGTACCGCTTCACTCAAATCGAGCCTTATGTTCAAGGCGACTGGAATGCCAATAGCCGGCTGACGCTGAACGTTGGCGTTCGCTGGTTCTGTATGCAGCCGCAGTACAGTGCGCTTAACAATACGACTGCGTTCCTGCCCCAGTATTACAATCCGCGCAAGCAGCCAAATCAATCCTTCAACCGGGGCAAGTGTACCGAACAGTGGCAACATCTACAACGGGCTTGTGCTGGGCGGCGATAGCCTCCCACAGGCCGCTCTCGACCGCATTTCGGTCGCGAAGGACCCCGCTGTTCAGGCTCTATTCCGCGGACTTCCGAAAGGGACCGCGAATACAGACTGGAACACCTGGCAGCCGCGAATCGGATTCGCCTATGATCCGACGGGAGATCAATCCACCGTCGTTCGAGGCGGTTACGGAATGTTCAATGAACGGATCGAAGGCAACTACCTCTTTAGCGCCGTCAACAATCCACCGTTCGTACACCAGTCTCTGATCTACTGCGGCAACGTCGCGAATCCGGCTGCTGGTGCCCTGCAGAAGTTTCGCAATCCGGGAACGAACATCGGAACCGTCTTGCGATATTGCCTATATTTCTTAAGCTCGTGCATGGTCGGTGTACTCCATACTGCGAGCAGCAAACCCAAGCAGAGTGGATGGCGGACCGTCCGGTAAAGAAAAGGCATTGCAAACGGCGTATTCGTTCGTGATTTGCCCAGCAGATGGCGCCAGACCTGGCACAGACCAAAGAGATCGAAA
>JBJMGJ010000416.1:0-6117 GCA_045807965.1 Bryobacteraceae bacterium
AATCGAGAACTCTTCGAGCTTTGGTCCCTTTGTCACCAGACCGCCGTCGGTATGAGTGAAATGCAAACGGATTGCTCCGAGAATCCGTTCGAAAGAAGCAAGAGTGGGCCCGGAGTAAACCACGTTCTGCTTATAGTAGTTCGCTAACGCACAACGGGCGAGGCGCTCTCCGACGGGAAGTTTTTCCTGCGGATGGAGGTTATTGGGATCGCCGGTATCGATGGTAACGGCGAGACACGAATTGGGTGTAGCGGCCGCTGCGAGTGCCTGGGATTCTCTCGTTTCTGCCCATTCATCACCCTCCACCGGCGTGGCGCTGCGATGTTTGAATGCTGGAAGACTGACGATGTAAAAGGGGAAATCGCCCTGCCCAAAGAGTCTGCGCCAATCAGCAATCATGACCGGGAGAAGCTTGCGATATTGATATCCTCGCGGCGAATTTTGCTCGCCCTGGTACCAAAGCGCACCCGAGATAGCAAGTGGCGCAACGGGCGTGAGCATCCCTTGATAGAGAACGGCCGGCATAACAGGCCAGTTCTCGTAACTCATCGGCATGGGATGCGGTGGTCGTGCATCAACGCTCAGCTTGCCTTTCCATTCCCCGGCGAGCTTGACGTTCGTTTTGTCGCCCAACATGAGGCGAAGTTCTTCAGGCTTCCCGAGGAACCCGCCATTGGGTTTAGTCTTAAGAACCCGGATCGCAATCACGTTCCGCCCGGGCTTCAGAACACCCTCATGAATCGGATACACTCGCGGATTCTCCACCCAGGCGCTGCCGCCAGCAAGAGAGCCGTTGATGTACACGGTGTCCATCCGTTCGACGGCGCCCAAGAACAACACCGCTCTTCCGGTTGGAAGTGGGTCCGGCAACACGATCTCCTTTCTGAACCAGGCAACTGCGGGGGTATCGGGGACACCGAGTTCTGCAAACCCGCCGGGAATGTTGACCGGCTTCCACCCGGAATCACCGTAATCCGGCGCAGCCCAGTTTTCCTTCTGGCCCACGTCGTATTGGTCGTACCAGTGCATGATGTAGTTGCCGTATTCGGGAGCACCTGCAGCCGTAAGGCGCTCTAACTCGGCCAAGGGCACGTCGAAATCTTTCAACGGGCGAAGAGCATCGGCGCTGGTCCAAGCCTCGGCCGGCGTTCCTCCCACAGCATCCACAACTAAGCCGATGGGGACGTGAATATCCTGCTGGACCCTTCGCGCGAAGTAATAGGCGACGGCGGAAACCTGCCCCGCGGATTCGGGTGTAACAACTTTCCAGGTTCCTTCGACAACTGCCGTCGGGTGATACGCGGAGCGGGACCCGACCGAGAAGTAGCGTATGTCAGGATGATCGGCGGCTTTGACTTCCTCCGCTCCGTCCCGTGCCGCCCGAAGCGAAACGCCCATGTTGGATTGACCTCCGCACAGCCAGACGTCTCCCACAAGAACGTTGTGAAGTTCCCGGGTTTCGCGGCCGGCAATCCGCACCGTGTAAGGACCGCCCGCCGCGGGGGGCTGAATGCGAACCTGCCAGCGGCGGTCCGCTCCCGCAACCGCCGAAGCCGCACTGTCCCCGATCTGCACACGAACCGTGTCGCCAGGGTCAGACCATCCCCAGATAGGGTTTGCTTTGCCCCTCTGCAGGACCATGTTGTCACCGAAAATGGGGCTGAGAAATGGAAGCTGCGCAGCCGCCGGAGTGGGTGTTTGCTGCGCCAGTGCTTGGCATCCTGGCGGAATCAGAACGGCAGCCGCAAAGACCAGAATTGCGGTTCTGGTCTTTGGGTTCCATCCGCGATTCATTTCGTGCTTCCCTGGAACAGTCTTGGGGCGAAGTCCTTCAGATCCCGACGCCAGGTCTGCCATTCGTGCGATGTGCCCGGAGACTCGTAGAAGACATGCTTGACGTTGTTCTGGGTGAGAAAGTCGTGGAGTCGTACGAGCCCGGCGTGCATGTTGGCAGGTTCCTCTGTGCCGACACCAATCCAGAGAAGATGTACTCGTTTCGCGAACGCACCCGGATCGGCCAGAGCTCCGTTGAAAGCGGTTTTCGTATCCGGTGTCTGGTTGCCCATGACGAACGCACTAGCGGCGCCGCTAAAGCCACCGATATAAGAGAACATGTCCAGGTGATCGAACGTCACCTGAAACGTCTGCATACCACCCATCGAAAGGCCAGCCATGGCGCGGTGTTCGCGATCGGCAATCGTCCTGAACTTCGCGTCCACGTACGGAATCAGAACCTGCGTGAGGTCTTCTTCAAAAGTCGCCGCCATGTTCTGCATGACCTTCATGCCCTGTGGAGAGCCTAAGGAGCTTGCGTTCAGGTCCGGGTCGGGTTGGCCTGCGTGCTTCGCATAACCGTAGGCCATGACGATGATCATCGGCTTTGTGTTTCCGCTGGCGATCAGGTTGTCGAGGATGAAGTTAGCGTGCCCTTGCCGGATCCATCCGGTCTCGTCCTCACCGCCGCCGTGTTGAAGATAGAGCACGGGGTAACGCGCCGCGGTTCGATTTTCGTAGTCTGGCGGCGTGTAGACTAGGGCGTGCCGCCAGCTCCCGGTAACTTTCGAGGAGTACCAGATGTCCCGGACTTGCCCATGCGGTACGTCTTGCGGCAGGTAATAGGTGGCGCCGGCCTCCGGTATCTCGATGCCGCTCGCGTCTTTGCCACCGCCGAAAAAGCTATGGCTTCCCGGATCGCTGAACTCCGTGCCGTCGAGGTTCACGGTGTAATAGTGGAACCCCGGAACCAGGGGCGCGGACGTTGCCGTCCAGAATCCGTCCGGCTGTTTAATCATGTCCAGTTTTGCCGCGCCCCAAAAATTGATCTGCACCTTCGTCGCTCCGGGTGCTTTTATCCGGAATTCCGCTCTTCCGGTGTCATCGATGCGGGGGTAGGGTGCACCCCAGACATTGGTCGAGGCCGGGTGAAAGGCGTCCTGGTTCTGCGCGCAGCAACAGCCCGCGGCCATGAGTAATACGGTTGCAATCTTCTTCATCAAGCTTCTCCTGTTGAGATACGTTCGGACTTTCTCGGGGAACCCCTGTGCGGAGGTCACCATACCATCTTGACGGTTCGATATTTCTGACACGAGACGAATGCAAGACTGCCAGCCGGGCTTTCGGCCAAGGAAAAATTAAGGTGGGAAGAAGCAGATCGAAGGTTCTTTACTTACTCCGCCGAAGCGCCCGGGTGAGAGCGTTTCGGCGAAGTATTACAGCATAGTGCCTGCCAAACGAGCCGGGAGCCTATGGATAGACGGGCTTCTCGCCGGCTACGGCCAACCGCACCCGATATACGCTGGTAGAGGCCGTTATGTAGAGAGTCTTTCCGTCGTCACCCCAGCCGCAGTTCGCGGCCACCTCGGGCATTCTGATGGTTCCGAGATGCTTCCCCGAAGGCGAGAACACTAAGATGCCTCCCGGTCCAGTCGCGTAGACGTTGCCCTTTGAATCGACCTTCATGCCGTCGGGTACACCCGCGTCTTTGGACGGAGTCACAGTGGCAAATTTGCGGCCGCCCGAGATGGAACCATCTGGCGCTACGTCGTACCGCATCCAATACATGTCCTTTTGGGTATTGGAGACATAAAGGATTTTTCCATCGGGAGAAAGGGCGATGCCATTCGGGCTCGGAAGATCCTTGATGACGGCCTCTAGTTTCCCATTTGCGTAGCGGTAAACACCGTTGAACTTAATCTCTTTGCCGGGATCAGTGTCACCCTTCGGCAAACCAAAGGGTGGGTCGGTGAAGTAAAGACTTCCGTCAGATCGAAAGACGAGATCGTTTGGACTGTTGAAGCGCTTTCCCTCAAATTTGTCCAGATAGACTGTCGTCTTCAGATCCTTCCCGACACGAACAATACGGCGGTTTGTGTGTTGGCACATGAGCACCGTGCCATCCTTGTCGCCCACCATTCCGTTAGGCCCAACATATCCGCCATGGGGGACATTCGTTTTGCCGCCCGCGTCCCGCATCAGCACTTCCACTTTGCCGTCCGGAGTGACGGAGCGCAGTACGTTCCCTACGACGTCGCTAAACCAAAGATGACGATCGGAACGCCAGAGCGGAGCTTCCACGAAATCGAAGCCCGTGGCTATCTTCTCGATCGAGGCGTTCTTCGGTACGAGCGAATCCAACGCGGGATCAAGACGCTCAATGCTCCCTTGGCCGGTTTGAGATTGCGCCTGGTTGAGCGTCAGGATTAAAGCCCCCATACCCAGGAGCCAGGAACTAGACTTCATCGTAGAGCACCACCGGGTAGTCTTTTTGCGACTTTATAAATTTCTCGACCATTGGCCACACGCGCTTGTGTTCCGGCGTTTTGATCCACTTCTGGCGCAATTCCTCACTTTCGAAATACAGTTCGAAACGATAATTCGTCGCGGTTATATTGCCCTGCATCACTTGCCGGAACTTCATCATTTTCACAGAAATGAAGCCGGGGTGTTTCTTTGCTTCCGGCACAAAAATGTTGTGGAAATTATTGAGCATTTCTTTCTCGCTCGCAGGATCCACCTCCATTTCGACAAAGAGGTAAATGGGCTTTGCCGCTCTAACTTGTGCCTGGCTCTGGCTCAATCCGAGCGGCGCAAATAGCAGGGCTTTTAGATGCGTTCTTCTTTTCATGCTTCTCCTGAGAGAGTCGACTTAGTAGTATATACGGCGCGGTACGGAAACTCGCATGCGAAGATGCCTTTGCCGACACACAACCGCGGTACGTACCGTCTGCCGCTTGATCAATTGAAAAACGTATCGATCAGCGTTGACGATCGATTCGAATGTCAATATAATTCATCTCAATATAGGACATCCAAGTCCACCTCTCCAGAAAGTTGTCAGGAACCATGCTTCGTTCTCGCTTGCCATTGCTTGCTGCTGCCCTGTGCGGCGTTTTTCTGTTTTCTACCACCGCCGTGTCTCAAGACGCCCGCGCGCATGTTCAGGGGACCGTGACGGATCCGAGTGGAGCCGCTATCAGCGGGGCCGCGGTAACGTTGATGAACGTCAACACGGGCGTGGTTACGAGGGCTACGACGAACGATACGGGCCTTTACCGACTGGATTACATCGATCCCGGCACCTACGTGCTGAATATCGAGAGCACCGGGTTCGCTAAATTTGTTCAGCAAAACTTTGAACTCCAGGCGCAGGCTGACCTTACCGTGGATGCGAAGCTGACCGTGGGCGCGGTTCAGGAGAGTTTGAACGTTACCGCGACTCCGGTCGAGGTTCAATTCAATAACTCCAACGTGAACCTCACCATCGACACGAAACTCGCGAATGAGTTGCCCCGCTTCGAGAGAAACCCGTTCAAGTTGTCGCTGCTGGATCCCTCGGCCGTGGAACAGCGACGGGGTGAAATGAACCCCTACAACAGCTACGCTCCAAACAGCGTCGAACTGGGCGGGCTCACCGATTTGAAGAACGAGCTGCAGGTAGATGGGAGCCCTATCGGAATCGCCTACAAAGCAGCCTGGGTTCCCAATACCGATTCGGTCCAGGAAGCGAATGTCCAGAAGAATGCAGTCGACGCCAGCGTGGGACACAGCGCAGGCGGAACGATTAGTATCGCCACAAAGTCTGGCACGAACCAGATACATGGTGATCTGTTATGGCTGGGTAGAATCCCGAAGCTGAATGCGGTGACCGATCGGACCAGCAACACTTTCAACGCAGCCAGGAACAATATTTACGGCGGCGCTGTCGGGAACGCCATCATCAAGAATAAGCTGTTCAGCTTCTTCAGCTATGAAGCGCAGCGTCTGCGAACACCAGCAGTGACCTTTTGGACCGTGCCGACGGCCGCCGAGGCCTCAGGTGATTTCTCCCGAAGCCTGAATGCGAACGGGAGTCTTCGTACTGTTTACGATCCGTACACGACGGTTTTCAATGCGGCCGCCGGAACTGCCACTCGTGCACCATTTCTTGGAAACAAGGTTCCCAGTTCCCGTTTTGATCCGCTGGGCGCTCGGTGGATGGCGGATATTGCCAGTCTCGGGGCCAATCGAAATCCGGACAACCTCACCGGAGTCAATAATTACAGCGTTGTGAACATCGGGCGCACCAATTACTGGGATTTATCTGAACGCGTTGACTACTACGCAACCGAGAAGCTACGC
>JBJMGJ010000417.1:0-2687 GCA_045807965.1 Bryobacteraceae bacterium
CTCGCCATCGGCGGGCCGCAGCGTCGGTGACTTCAACGTACTCTACGATCCTCGAATCCCGGAATCGACAACCATCGGTTCGGGGACGGGCGGCAGCGGACCCGATGGACGATTCCGCCTGTGGACAGCATTTCGTCCGCGGCAAGCTCCACCTTGGAAGTCTCCTCGCTCGCGGTTTGGTCATTACTCGATTGACGCCACCATCGGGAGCGACCTGAGCTTCTCGGCTACAGCCAGCTTCGACTATCTGGTGAACGAGAGCGAACCGCGCGCTCTGGAATTCGGGCTCTCGGAACGTTTGCAGGTCGACTCAGCGGCGATCGATGGCGCGCCTGCTGAAGTGTTCCAGCGCAAAGTAGCCCGACCTTCTCAGGAAGCAAAACCAAGCGGTGCGTTTCTGGTCATTGCTGCTCATCCGTTGAAGGCCGGCGTGAATGCCCGTCTCGTCGTGAAGTACCGCGGAGACTTGATTGGCCGGTCTTCCGAACAGAGTTATATCGTTCATGACCGGAATACCTGGTTCCCCTACTTCGGTAACATGATGGCCTCGTTCGACCTGCGCTTTCGGTCTCCGGAGGACTTGACGGTCATCTCAACGGGTGAATTGATCTCGCAGACTGACGAAGCCGGTGTTCGCCTGGTTCACCGGAAAACCAACTCGCCGCAAGCAATGGCGGGATTTAATGTTGGCCGCTACCAGGTGAGTTCGCGTGATAGTGCTCCGTACCATGTCGAGTCGTATGCCAATGCAGACCACCCGGAGCAGGCGGAAACGGTTGCCAAACAAACGGAAGCAATCCTGCAAAGTTTTTCAAAACGGTGGGGGCCACTTCCACTCCAGAGCATAGCGGTTTCCCCGGTGCCCGGATACTTCGGGCAGGGCTTTCCCGGCCTGATTTACCTGTCCGACGTATCCTACGTGCCGCAGGAGAACAGGCCCGCTTATCTTCGCAGCGCCCGCATGGACGCTTTCTTTTCTTCCATGCTTTTGCCGCACGAAGTTGCTCATCAATGGTGGGGCAATCTTCTATTTACTGACGATTACCGTACAAATTGGCTGGTGGAAGCCATGGCGAACGATTCAGCGCTCGAGTATCTTTCGGAAACCCAGGGCGGGGAAGCCGCCGATGCGGTTCTTGAGCAGTATCGATTGGATTTGCTGTTCCCGCGAGGCTCGGGCACAATTGAAACTGCGGGCCCTGTCGATTTCGGTGTCCGGCTGATCGATTCAGCCGGGCTGCAGGTCTGGCACACCATTACGTACGAGAAGGGGAGTTGGATCTTGCACATGCTCCGGGATCGAATCGGAGCAGAGGGATTTCTAGCAATGCAAGCCTATCTGCTGAAGACCTTTGGTACTGAGCCGATTACGAACGAACAGTTCCGCGCCGCGGCGGCACGATACATCCCGGCGGACCAACCTGATCGTGATCTGCGAATCTTTTTCGATACTTGGGTCTACGGCACGGGCATTCCTCACATTGAAGTAAAGGAAAGCGGAAAGGAATGGGGGTTTGTCGTTTCGCGCGTCGACGAATCCTTCACCGCAGATCTGCCGCTCGCCTGCAAGGACCGGAATGGGAAGGCGCAAACGAAATGGGTCCGAGCAGTGGAGGGCGAAAATTCCGTCGCTCTCGCAAGCGGTCTGACGTGCGCCCTTCCGAGTTCGAAGCAATACTTGTACTTGCGGTAAGAGATTCCGGCACTGCGGAGCGATTCAGTCATACGCTGTGCATGCCGGTCGACTTGAACAAGCAGTTCTAAATCCGGGAAACACCGGGCGGGAGTCGCTCTTCGACTTGCGTCCAGACTGCGCCTTCGAGGAAGGGGAGATGTCGTTGAAGCGTCAGCGCGATCTGTTGTTTCGTGTCGTCGTAGGAGTATCTAACTTCGTTGCCATATCCCGCGACAGTTCCGTTCGAGTTGGTTTCACGATTCACCGTCAGGCCATTGTTCTGGGCCTGCGTGAGAAATTGCTCGGCTTGCTGCCGTGAGACTGGTCCGTAAGTCCTGGTCGTCATACTTAGGTTGAACGAGCTTCCGTATTCGGTCGCTATTGTCCCACTTCAGAAATTCGGCAGGTACACTCGAACACGATTTTCGTGGAGAATGGTGGCGCTTTGGAGAACGAAACAATGCGTGTCACGAATCGCGCGAGCAGTGGTGGAAGGCGTTCCACACCATATGACGCAACGAGTCAATGCGCGCCAGGTCGTGTTTGACACGGGAGAAGATCGTTTGCTCTACCTAGATCTATTGCGCGAATACGCAGAGAGTTATCGGCTGAGACTTTGGGGCTACTGTCTGATGAGCAATCATGTGCATCTGATCGCAGTCCCGGGACGGGCCGATTCCCTGGCCCGTGCCTGAGGCCGCACCCACGCGGAGTATGCGAGATACCGGAACATTTCCCAAAGAACCTGTGGGCATATCTGGCAGGCTCGGTACTATTCCTGTCCGCTGGGAGGGAACCACCTTTGGAACGCTCTGGTGTATGTGGAAAGAAGCCCTGTGCGTGCCGGGTTGGTTCGGAAAGCAACTGAATACGACTGGTCGAGTGCAGTCGCCCACGTGACGGAGAACCAACTCGGAGGTTTGCTTCAGCTGAGGAGGATTCCGCAGTGAGATGTGGCGGCAGTTACTCGAGCACAGTGCGGAAGAGTCTGGTTTCGCGGAACATTTCAGAG
>JBJMGJ010000418.1:0-10875 GCA_045807965.1 Bryobacteraceae bacterium
ACAAACTTAACCTAAACGACAAAATACAAAAAACCGCCCGTGCGCAGGTTCTTGGCGTAAAGACTCACGGTGCCGGGAAATCCGGAAATCTTTTCATTCACTCGAGTTTCAATCGCTTGCTCGTCAGCGCTAACCCGGTTCGACAAACAGAGTAGAGCGAAGAGCAGAACCACGTGCCTCGACATCGTGCTCATATTGGCACACAGGTCAGCTGCTCTTTCGGCTGAGACACGGATGATCTGCCCAAACGAAACGCAGCGGCCAATCTGCACATTGAGTGATTCCGATACGAGGACTTACCGCAATTTCAAACGACGGCCTCTCCCGCCACTCACGAACGGTCAAATCTCCAGTGTCAAGGGGCACGCCGTATTGTTTGCGGGTGATGGCAAGCGCCTGGGTCAATTTACCCGGCCCATTCGCAAGCCCTACGGAAGAACCGCGCCAGTTGCGCCGCTCGTACATGAGCTCCAGACCCGAAAGCGGTTCGAGAGCGCGGATCAACACGCAACCGGGAGATCCCTCGCGATCCGCAACCACATTCAAACATTCGTGCATGCCGTAGATGAAATAAACGTAAACGTAGCCGGCGGGTCCGAACAGCACCTTCGTCCGTTCCGTTCTCCCTTTCGAGGCGTGTGCGGCGAGGTCATCCAGGCCTAAGTAGGCCTCAGTCTCGACAATCATTCCCGCCACTTCGCCGTGACGCAAGACACATCCCAAAAGGTCGCGTGCCAAACCGATCGCGGGCTGCTCAAACCGTTCCAAGCTCATCGCCTTCGTTACGGCTAATAGTTGCTCGTAATCCCAGGGGTCGCGAGCGCCTGGGTGGGCGTTTTCCTCGCCCCGCGACACGGATTTGTCACCCAATGGCAAAATACGTTAGAACATTAGCACGGGCTTCCACATGAGACTTTTCACAGCTATTGAGCTGCCGCCCCATCTGCTGCTGCGCCTCGAACGATTGCTCAGCGCGCTGCGCCCGGAAGCGCAGCTTAGTTGGAGTCCGCTCGACAATCTTCACATCACGACGAGTTTCATCGGTAGCTGGCCGGAAGTTCGTCTGGAAGAACTAACCCATGCTCTCGGGTCTTTATCGCCCCGGCAAAGCTTCGAAGTCATGTTGAAGGATTTCCGCTGGTTTCCGAACTCTCGCTCGCCTCATGTTCTTTCCGTCGGTACAGAAGTATGCGAGCCGTTGCAAACACTGGCAGATGACACAAGAAATTGCCTGGAAGGACTCGGCATTCCAAAAGAAAAGCGCGCCTACACGCCACACTTGACTCTGGCACGGATTAAACGTCCGGTCCCTCTGGACCGATTGCGACAGAAGCTCGCGAGCTTCGAGCTGTCCAGTTTCGGCGCCTTCGACGTAAACTCGTTTCACCTCTACCGGAGCGACCCGGGATCAAACGCAAGTATCTACCGGAAGGTCAAGAGTTTCTCGTTCGAAGCCGTGCTTGCCGCTTTCTAAGGTTGACCAGTGCCCTCCTCTTTGCCCATCATCCTGACAACTCTTCTCGCGTATTTACTGGGCGGCCTTCCGTTTGGATACTGGTTCGTCCGCATGACGAGTGGAAAAGATATCCGGACTCTGGGTAGCGGGAATATCGGAGCTACCAACGTCCACCGAACGTCTGGCGGAAAAGCCGGGATTGTTGTTCTTCTGCTCGATATTTTGAAGGGCTACCTGGCGGTGCTGATTGCCAGCTTATTGAATCACCGCGACGCAAACGCAGTGGCTCTGGCAATAGTGGCGGTCGTGCTTGGCCATTGCTACCCCCTTTTTCTGCATTTCAAGGGAGGGAAAGCCGTTGCCTGTTTCGTAGGCGCGTTCCTCTATGCGGCGCCTCTGGCTTTGGCGGTGACCACGGTAGTCTTCTTCGCGATATTCGCTCTCACGAGATTCGTTTCGCTTGCCTCGATCGTGGGAGCGCTTGTCTTTCCGCTAATCCTGTGGTGGCTGCGGATCTACCCTCTTCCCATTCTTTTGGTAGGCACAGCAACCGCGGTTCTCATCGTGTTTCGCCACCGAGCGAATATCGAAAGGCTTTTGAAAGGCAAGGAACACGTATTTACCCTAAAGGGCGGCAAACCTGCCTGACGACAGATTGCAGGGCGTGGTCTCCACCAGTCGGATGAAAAAGTTATCTATTCTGGGCGCGGGGAGTTGGGGAACCGCTCTCGCCATCGCCTTGTCCGGCCGCTTCGAGACCGTCGGTTTATGGGTGCACAACGTGGAAAATGCGCTCTCGATCGAAGAAGCTCGCGAAAATACCCGGTATCTTCCGGGTTTTTCGATTCCCGCGAACGTCGAAGTTACCGCCGACTCGGAAAGTTGCCTGGAGAACGCCGAGCTCGTCATCAGCGTGATCCCTTCGGCGTTCCTCCGAAGAACGTTAAGCGCCCTCGGCGGATCTATACCTTTCCATGCGGGTTTCATCAGCGCGACAAAAGGAATCGAACAGGGCACATTGCTGCGTATGTCGGCGGTAGTACGGACGGCTTTGGAATGGAATGACGAAAGAAGCATCGCGGTGATATCGGGCCCTACGTTTGCCCGAGAAGTTGCTGAAGGGCAGCCTGCGGCCGTGATTGTTGCATCGGAGAACCCTAGCTTCGCGGAAAAGGTGCAGCGCTCTCTGGCAACACCGCACTTGCGCTTCTATGCGACGACCGACGTTATCGGAGTTGAAACGGGCGCGGCGCTGAAGAATGTCATCGCAATCGGAGCCGGCATCTGCACAGGGCTCGGACTGGGCAGCAACAGTGTGGCAGCCCTCGTTACTCGCGGATTGGCCGAGATTACGCGGCTTGCCGTTCGGCTTGGCGGAAGCGCCCATACCTTGAGCGGACTGGCCGGGTTGGGGGATTTGGTATTAACTGCCACGGGGGATCTGTCGCGAAATCGCTGTGTTGGCATTCGGCTGGGCCGTGGTGAAAAGCTGGGCTCGATTCTGGCTCAGATGACGATGGTGGCAGAGGGTGTCGATACGTGCGCAGCGGCCTTCGAGTTAGCCCGACAGCTTGACTTGGACCTTCCCATCATCAGCAAGATGCATGAGATCCTATTCGGCGCCAAGGATCCGCGCATAGCAATCCGGGAGTTGATGGAGCGGCCCCTAAAAGTAGAGTCGTTCGGTTCCTGAGGCGCCGCTTCACGCACGGCTCGCGCGACTCAGTCTCCTGTGTTCCAACCAGAAGAAGAAGCCGATCAGCGTCTTACCGTCCGAGATTCTGCCGTCCAGGATGGCCGAATGCAGCTCCTTCCGGCTGAACCATTTTGTTTCGATCCGCTCGTCGTCCATTTGTTCCTGCTCGCCCTCGGTCAGGTCAGTTGCCAAAAAGATACTCATCTTCTCTTCGACATATCCAGGACTCGCCCAGAAGCTTGTCAGCCGTGTCCACTTCTTTGCGCGGAAACCCGTCTCTTCCCGCAGTTCGCGCTTCGCCGCCTGCAGCGCGTTCTCGCCGGGATCCAATCTCCCAGCCGGGAGTTCCCACAGGTGTTTCTGCGCTGGAAGGCGATATTGTTTTACGAGCAAGATACGCTCTTTTTCATCGACAATCAAGACAACCGCGGAACCCGCGTGCCTCACGATCGCGCGTTGAATCTCAAAGCCGGTCGAATCTTTTGCTATTTCCTCCACTACCGAAAAAATCTTTGTCGTCAACAACTCTTTTGACGAAATCACTTTCATGTCTCTACGGTAGCGGGTACCAGGATCGCCGCAAAATATACTGAGGTTACAAGGGGATTCCAAAACGCCTTCAATGTTGAAGATGCCGTTACGGCGAATCGTTAGAACCGGCCTTATCTTAGCGTCGATTCAGCACTTCCCTGCTGGCCAGGAGCCTGCCGCTACCTTCCCCGCTCGTCCGAGCGTGAAGGATGCAAACAACGCAACGACGAAAGACGGCATTAGCGCAGCCGCGATTGCTGGCTCGAAACAGGACCCTGCAGCCGTGGAACGAGGAGGAAAAACGTTCGCAACCTACTGTGCGGGGTGCCACGGAGCGGGTGCGAAGGGAGGTCCGGGCGCGCCGAATCTCGTTCGCTCTCTGCTGGTTCTCGATGATGAGAAAGGGATCCTGATCGCACCGGTGATTCGGGAGGGCCGTCCGGACAAGGGAATGCCCAAGCTCCCGTTATCAGAAGAACAGATCTCTGATATCGTTGCCTGGCTGCACGCGCGTACCTATTCGGTGGGCCACAGAACCACGTACGTATTTAAAGACGTGTTGACTGGTGATGCTAAGCAAGGTGCTGCCTACTTCAACGGTCCGGGCGGATGTAACGCCTGCCACTCGCCTTCCAAGGACCTGGCCGGAATCGGGGCTAAGTACGATCCGCTGGCGCTGCAAGCCAGGTGGCTCTATCCTCGATCAGCGAGACGAGGCGGCAGTGCGGCCGACGCGGCGAAATTGGCCCGTAGAGTCACCGTTACGCTCGACTCGGGTGAGAAAGTCAGCGGAACCCTGGATCACATCGACGACTTCTCGGTTACGTTGAGAGACTCCGAAAACCGCTTTCGTTCCTTCGAGCGAAATGGCGATTCGCCCAAAGTCGCCATTGACGATCCACTCCAAAGCCACACGGAAATGCTGGGTAAATACACCGACCCGGACATTCACAACATGACTGCCTATCTTGCGAGCTTGAAGTAGCATGACCAAAAAGCTTCTGCTCGCGCTTCTTCCAACTCTCTGCGGCGTTGCACCCAGTCAGGAACTGACTCCCAAGACCTTATTGAACCCGCCTCCGAATTCCTGGCCGACCTATAACGGCGACTACTCCGGCCGGCGGTTCAGCAAACTCACGCACATAACGTCCGAGAACGTTCATAATCTTTCGCTTGCATGGGCATCACGTTTCACGAGCACCAACGCGGCAACGGGTGTGCAAATCAAATCCACGCCGTTACTGGTCAACGACGTCCTTTATTTCACCGCGCCAAATAACGTGTGGGCAGCGGACGTCAGGACCGGACGCGAGCTTTGGCATTATCAGTATCCGCCGAATTCGGGCAGCACCATCGGGAATCGCGGTGTGGGCATGTACGAGAATTGGCTTTATTTCGAGAGCCCGGACAGCCATCTGATCTGCCTTGATGCCAAAACAGGCAAGGAGAAGTGGAAGGTGCAGATTGCGGACCCGAAACTCGATTACACTTCGACGGCCGCCCCTGTGGTCGTGGGAAATCACATTCTAGTCGGCATTGGCGGAGATCACCTCGATAATCCTGGATTCCTCGAGTCGCACGATCCCGAAACAGGCGCCGTGGAATGGAAATGGTGGAGCACGCCACGCAAAGGAGAGCCCGGAATTGAGACCTGGCCGGATGAATACGCGGCCGAACACGGCACCGGACAGACCTGGATGCCGGGCACCTACGATCCGGAGCTCAACCTGTACTTCCTAGGTACCGGCAATCCCAATCCGGTTATGGCCGAGAAGAGCCGCAAGGGGGACAACCTCTATACCTGCTCGATCGTGGCCCTGAACCCCGATAACGGAAAGCTCGTCTGGTATTACCAGGTTTCGCCGCACGACGTTCATGACTGGGACGCACAGGAGACCCCCGTGCTTGTAGACGGCGAGATTGAGGGTAAGCCGCGCAAGCTGCTTCTCCAGGCCAGCCGAAATGGTTACTACTTCGTTCTGGACAGAACGAACGGCAAGCACATCCTGACGAAGCCATTCATTGACTCGCTGAATTGGGCCAAGGGATTGAACGAGAATGGACAGCCCATCCCGGATCCCAAGAAATATCCGGCTACGGATGGCGTGCTGGTGTCACCACCGAGTAATGGGGCCACAAATTGGCCCGCTCCCACGTTCAGCCCCGATACCGGCCTGTTCTACTTCGGCTCAAACCGTCTTTACAGCCTTTTTTACCTGACCGACACCGACGAGCGGCCGGAAGGATGGGCGGGTCTCGACACCATTGTCGGAAGCGACGCGGGCGCTTTACTGGCACTCGATTATAAGACCGGCAATATCGTTTGGAAACATAAATGGCCCAGCGGGACCGGAGTGGTCTCGAACCTGTCGACTGCGGGCGACCTGGTTTTTACCAGCAATAACAACAATCTGATCGCCTTCGAAGCGAAGGTGGGCAAGATTCTCTGGCACGCCGGCCTCACAGCAAGTCCGAGCGCTGGCCCGATCACATACATGATCAATCGCAAGCAGTACATACTCGTTGCGGCCGGAGATACGCTGTTTTCCTTTTGCTTAAACACGGGTTCATAATCAAGTTGAGGAGGGATTGATCTTGGCGAAGACAATGGACCGAAGAAAAGAAACGAAGAAGCCCAAGAAGAAAAAGGCTTAAATCCCGGTTTGATGAGAAAACGGGAGGTACGAGCCCCAAGGGCCCGTACCTCTTTTTCATTGACCCCTGCGCTTTCCGAGCCCTTCGTCCGAGCGCACACCGGTAAACTAAACAAATCGCATGTATCGTGTTTTAGTCTATGGTGATTCGCTGAGCTGGGGCATTATTCCCGATACAAGGCAGCGCCTTCCTTTTCGCAGCCGGTGGCCTGGCGTCATGGAACATTCGCTAACTGCAACGGGTCTTTCGGTTCGCGTTATCGAAAACTGTTTGAACGGGCGGCGCACGGTTTGGGAAGATCCGTTCAAGCCGGGCCGAAATGGACTTCTCGGGCTCGCGCAGCTGATGGAAGTTCATTCGCCGCTATCGCTCATCATCCTGTTCTTGGGCTTGAACGATTTTCAGTTTTCCCATCCGTACAACGATGCGTGGTCCGCGGCTCAAGGCGTCACGACGTTGGTGAACGAAATCCGAAGAGCTCCGATAGAACCCGGTATGCCTGTTCCGCCAATACTCCTGGTGTGCCCGCCTAGGGTGCGGTCGCCCAAGGGCGCAATTGCGCCGAAATTCCGTGGCGCGGAAGAAAGAAGCATGGGTTTGGCGGAAGCGTATGCGGATGCAGCATCTGCCCTAGGCTGTCCATTATTCGACGCGGGGAGTGTAACAAATACTAGCCCGATAGACGGCGTGCATTTCGATGCTGATCAGCATCTGAAACTTGGGAGAGCATTGGCGGAAGCGGTGGCAGCCATCCTACGCTCCTCTGACGAGCCGGACTTTTAACCGGGCTACGCCAACCATTTGTAGAAGTAAAAGAGCAGCGGCTCTGAACCGGTATTCCTGATCCCGTGCAATCGGTTCGCCTCGCAAAACATCATCGAGCCAGGACCAGCTTTGACCTGTTTACCACCAACCAGGATTTCACCATTGCCGCTAGTAACAACCATGATTTCCTCTTCGGCGTGTTGATGAGGTGGGTGCGGCTGCATGCCCGGCTTGAGTAGCAAACTGCCGGCCGTCATCGATTTCAACTGAGACGTAGGACCTTTGAAGAAAATACGAGTGTCCCCGAAATCCTCATGGGTAACCGTCGCTTTCTCCTCAGTTATCACCTCGTCACCCAGATGTTGCCCGCCTTGCCCGAGGAGCGGACTGCCGCCTCCGGCAGCTATAGCTACCCACTTCAAAACGTCTCTTCGATTTTCCATGCAGGCATGATAACGAAGTGAATCACCTGGACTCGCAGGCCTTGATAGAGTAGTGTGGCCGGTCGCGCTTCGGGGTTCGCGGCTGCACATTTCTTCATGACAATCTTCAAGAACGGACAGCATCGGCTGTTCGAGAACGATGCCGAAACTGCGGCCGTAGTCTCTCGCATGCTGACGGAATTGGAACGGGACCGCATGGATGCGGTGCGCAAATACAGCCGACAATTTGACGATTGGGATCCGCCAACCTTCCGCCTTTCTCCCGATGAGATCGAGCGCGCTCACGCGCGGCTTTCGGAACAGGCGATTCAGGACACGGATTTTTGTCAGGGAAACGTTCGCGCCTTCGCCCAGGCTCAACTGGCGACTCTTCAACCCCTCGAAGTGGAGACCAGACCCGGCGTGATTCTCGGTCATCGCCACATACCCGTTCAATTCGTCGGCGGTTACATTCCGGGTGGCCGCTACCCGATGTTCGGTTCTGCTCAAATGAGCATCATTCCGGCACGCGTAGCCGGGGTCAAGCAGATCATCGCTTGTACGCCCCCGGTGAAAGGTAAAGGTTACTTCCCCGCAACAATCAACGCGATCGACAAGGCGGGTGCGGACGGGATCTATATCCTTGGCGGCGTTCCCGCGTTGGGTTTAATGGCGTTCGGACTGGATGATTTTCCTCCAGTGGATATGTTGTGTGGCGCCGGTAACAAGTACGTTGCCGAAGCGAAGCGTCAGCTTTTCGGGCGCTGTGGCATTGACCTCCTGGCAGGACCTACCGAGATCCTGATTATTGCGGACGATGCCGCTGATCCTTCGCTCGTGGCATGTGATCTTCTCGGGCAAGCCGAGCACGATCCCGCGAGCGGAGTGTGCCTGATTTGTCTCAGCTCGGAATTTGCCAGCCGAGTTGTCTCGGAACTTGAGGCACAGCTCGAAGTTCTCCCAACGCGGGAGGTGGCGAGCTTAGCCTGGCGCGACAACGGGATTGTTTACGTTGCGGATTCCGAGGACGAAGCGGTTGAACTGAGCAATCAGTATGCTCCCGAGCACTTGGAACTGCACGTTCGGGAACAGGCGGCTTACGTCGATAAGCTCGTGAACTACGGCTCACTATTTATCGGCGAAGAAACAACGGTCGCTTACGGAGACAAGACCATCGGAACGAATCACATTCTTCCCACCAGCCGGGCTGCTCGATACACTGGCGGCCTCTGGGTCGGCAAGTTTATGAAGACTTGCACGTACCAGCGCATGACACGCGAAGCCAGCGTGGAAATCGGCAAGGTGACAGAGCGTCAATGTGAGCTTGAGAATATGCTCGCGCATGGCATTACGGCAAAGGTTCGTGTCGAGCGCTACTCAACTCCGGACAGCAAGGCCTAACCAGCCTGCCTGCAAGTGGCGGGATTTGCGAACTCGATTATGGGCGATGTCCTGGCAGCATTTGGCCCGGCATATGCCATCGCGGCGCTGCCTGGAAACATGTTTTCGGGGCGGTGATTGCGACCGAAGATCGCTTGTTGAACGTTGCGATAGCCGTAACATTCTCGCCGGAATGACGGGTTCTTTCTGTCTTGGGCGGCATGACTATCGCGCTCGGTGCCTCGAGCGACTTATACCTCAAGTAAGCGACGAGTCCCGATGTTCGGCATGAGTGGCTGCATCGTGTTGCTCCATCGCAAGCGATGGAATGAACACGCTGCCCCACAACGGAGCAATCATCACTTTCGAGCGCCCCGAAATAACCCGGGCGGAGCTTGGCCTTCTAGACGAGCTGGTAGAAGCTGCCACAGACAAACTTCGAAATTTTCCTACGTATCCAGGCGCATACTTCGAAACTCAAATGTGCATGCTCGTGAATAAGTGGACGGTGCGTATCAGCTACCCGGGCCAACTCGTAGAAAAAGCCTTCGATTCAGAAGCGGACCTTCTGGCGTATATCGATCGCCTGGACAGCAACTCAGTTACCGATGCGCATCCGATCGCGACTGTGATTGATCCAGGCGGACAGGAAAGCTCAATTTCACTCGTAGAAGTTGCAGTTCCGTCTCGAAGCTGAGGGCTGAAACGTGCTTGGTTGAGATCTGCAGCGATGTACTTGGTCGAAGAAGCTTCTGCAGAGGCCGATGAGGGCCGCGCGTTTCCTGTCGCTGATGAGCTTCTCGAGGAGCCCACTTAGCGCGCTCGATCGAGTCCGGGCGCATGACGGATCGCTCTTCCGCGGAATACACGCGCGCAGCACGCTAGCTTCATCATCGTCTCTGTTTGCTGGCTTCGGCGACTACCTGAAGGGCTCCGTTCCTACCAAGCAAGTCTCGTTCCCTGCACATCGGGAAACCCCTTTGCACCGGAAATAACGGATATACAGTACGCTCGAAGCATGCTTCACCCGCTTCTTTTATCTGCTGTTGCCGTTGTTGCGACAGCGCAGATAACCAGCGTCAAAATCAGCATTCAGACGCAAGGCGTGTTTCGTTCGACAAACGACCAGACAAGTACGACTGGTATTTGGTTCAATCGAACGTCCTCATTCGAGATGCTTAATCCTGACGAGGAACAAACCACGGCCATCTATAACCTCGGCGCGTTTAACGGAACGCCGAGCGGTACACACGATCAGTTCCGGTTGACGCTGTATCAATCGATCAACGGCCGCCCGCCGGCGTATATCGGCGAATGGACAGGGCATCTGGATCACGGTACTGTCCGCTTCGACCACAGCCCGCTGCGGTACTGTGATGACGAGCATGTCTACGTGTGGCGGTTGACGCAACACGAATTTGCGCTGGGAGACTTCACGCCGGTGAATGCGACGGCCACAATAGAAACGTCATCGGAGCCGGATTAGACGGTGTAAGCGGATAAGACTCAGCAGAGTCCCCGCTGCCGCGCGGCTGGAGGGGCGATCGTCGAGGAAGCCGTTTGTGAAATCCTCCTGGTCCAACCGCCCGCCGCGCGATCCGAACGCTTGTCGAATTCAGCCTGTTTACTGATGGACGATGGTGTTGAAGGTGGGGGTCGAACCCTTGTCAGTCGTTTGCCATCCGTAACTTACTGAATCCATTATGCCTCACAATCGTTAGAACGCCAGATCTGCCTTTTCGTTGCGCACTCTTCCTCTGGCACGGTCGCACTCGCATCGGCAATCTGGCTCTCACTAGGACCGGGCAAGGCGGAGCGGCACTACCAGGGCTTGAACTGGGGGAGCACTCGATTGTGTGAAACGGCAATCTTCCGAAGCCCGTCGATGAGCACGACCTAGTCGTCCCTGCCGCCCAAGGACGCAAATCGTGAGAACAGCATGTAACCTTCCTTGTCATCAATATATGGAC